>JBGUGW010000092.1:0-34192 GCA_045111695.1 Candidatus Cryptobacteroides sp.
CTGTCCGAAGTGGAATGGAACAGATGTCCGAGCGTTTCAAGTCTGGCCTTTATGCCGCCTGCATTGACTATGTTGCCGTTGTGGGCGAGGGCGAAAGTCCCGGCCTTGCAGCTCATCCTGAAAGGCTGGATGTTCTCGATTCCGCCGACTTCGGTGGTGGGGTAGCGTACGTGGCCTATGCAGGTGTCGCCGGAAAGCCCGGCAAGGGCGCTCTCCGGGAAAACGTCCTTGACCAGCCCCGCGCCCTTGTGGATGAGCAGGCCTCCGTCAGGGCCTGCGACGGCCATGCCGCAGGCCTGCTGGCCCCGGTGCTGCAGTGCCTGCAGCCCCAGGAAAGCATGCCGCGGGGCCTTCTCCACTCCGTAGATGCCCAATACGCCGCACTCCTCGTGCAACTCCTCGAAACAGTGACTAAAGTCCATTTATGCAGTGTTCCATCCTGTCCATGGCTTCAATCGTCCTTGCCCTGTCGGCGAATGACGTGAGCCTGAAGTATCCCTTGCCGGCCTGGCCGAAGCCTGATCCGGGAGTGACGACGATGCCCGCCTTCTTCAGCAGGGCGTCGAAGAACTCCCAGTCATCCATGCCGTCCGGTGTCTGTGCCCATACGTACGGGGCGTTCTCTCCGCCGGAAGCGCGTAGCCCCGCCCGTTGCAATCCCTCGCGGATGATAGCGGCGTTGCCGAGGTAGTAGCGGATGCTCTCGCGGGTCTGCTCCCGCCCTTCGGGCGTATACACCGCGTATGCGCCGCGCTGCGACACGTACGAGGCCCCGTTGAACTTGCAGCCCTGCCGGCGCTCCCACAGCGCGTTGAAGGACTTCTCCGTGCCGTCCGCGCTGCGGCCACGGAGTCCCTTCGGGACGACGGTGTACCCGCAGCGTATGCCGGTGAAACCGGCCGTCTTGGAGAAGCTCCTGAACTCGATCGCGCATTCCCGCGCGCCTCCGATCTCGTAGATGGAGTGCGGGATGTCCGGGTCCTGGATGAAGGCCTCGTAGGCCGAATCGTACAGGATCAGGGTACCGTTCCTGAGAGCGTAATCCACCCATCCTTTCAGCTTGTCGCGGCTTATCACCGCACCCGTAGGATTGTTGGGATAGCAAAGATATACAATATCCAGCTTTTCATCAGGGATTTGTCCGGTAAATCCGTCTTCTTCGGAGCAGGGGATGAACCGTATCTTCCTTCCGTCGATGACGTTGGTGTCTACATAGACGGGATAGACGGGGTCGATGATGCCTACTGTGTTCTCATGGGAGAACAGGTCCAGGATGTTTCCCAGGTCGCTTTTGGCACCGTCGCTGATGAAGACCTCTTCCGGATCGACGTTGACGCCCCGGGAGGCGTAGTCCCCCCGGACGACGGCCTCCCGGAGCCAGCCGTAGCCGTGCTCCGGCCCGTAGCCGTGGAACCTCTCCTGAACGGAGAGGTCGTCCACGGCCTCGTGCATGGCACGTATGATGGCCGGGGCGATGGGGAGCGTCACGTCCCCGATGCCCATCCTGATGATGTCGGTTTCAGGAGAGGCCTCGTGGAAATCGGCCACCCTGCGCGCCACCTCCTGGAACAGATAGCGGTGTTCCAGTTTGCAGAATCCTTCTTTGATCCGTATCATGGCTAGTCCTCCGGAAGTTCAATGGTACCTTCGAAAACGGTCGTGGCGGTGCCTGTCATGCGGATTTCCTTGGTGGCGGGGTCCCACGACACGTCCAGCGCACCGCCATCCATGATGACGGTGCATTTGTCAGGCCGCGTATAGCCGGCCATGGCCGCGGCTACGGCCGTGGCGCACGCGCCCGTGCCGCAGGCCTGCGTGATGCCGCTGCCGCGCTCCCATACGCGCATGCGGATGTGCCTCTCGTCGAGCACTTGCGCGAATTCGATGTTAGCCCGGTTGGGGAACATCAAGTCCTTCTCGAACAGCGGTCCGGCTTCCGCCACCGGCGCGGCCTCGGCATCCGGTACGAACAGTACCAGATGCGGATTGCCGACGTCCACGGCGGTCCCGCGGAAACGCCTTCCGCAGGCGAAGAGGTCGTCCAGTATCCACTGTCCCTTGCTCCCGTCGGGGAGGTTGACCTCGAGGGGGACTCCCTTACCCATGTCCACGCTGACGTCGCGTACCTGCCCCTCGTCATCGAGGTGCAGGTCCAGGACCTTGATGCCCGAGAGAGTATCCAGCTTGATGACGGTCTTGTCAGACAGGCCCTTGTCATGGATGTAGCGGCCCACGCAGCGCGAGCCGTTGCCGCACATTAGGGCTTCGGAGCCGTCGGCATTGAATATCCTCATGCTGAAGTCGGCCTTGTCCGAGCTTCCGATGAGGATGATGCCGTCGGATCCTATCCCCTTGTGCCTGTCGCTCCAAAGGACCGACAGCCGGGCCGGGTCGTCGATGGGATGCTCCATCGTGTTGATGTAGATGTAGTCGTTGCCGAGACCGTGCATCTTGGTGAATGGTATCCGTTTCATACGCGTCCTTTCAGATAATCGTCAACTTCCTGCGCGACCGCCCTTCCTCCGGCCAGGGCCCTCACTACCAGGCTGGTGCCGGTCTTGGCGTCGCCTGCAAGGAAGACGTTCGGTCCGAATTCCGGGTGCTGGGGCTTCAGGAAACCCATGGCCAGCAGCACCATGTCGCACTCGATAATGCTCTTGTTGCCCGTGGGCTTCATCTGCGGACGGCCTCCGTCCGGAGCCGGCAGCCACTCTACCTCTTCGACTTCCACGCCGGCCACGCGGCCCTTGCCGTCGTCGAGGAAACGGCAGGAGGACAGGCTCCAGCGCCTGATGCAGCCTTCCTCATGGCTTGTGGAGGTCCTCAGGATCATGGGCCATGCGGGCCAAGGCGTCGCAGGGTTGTACCCCTCCGGCGGTTTGGGCATGATCTCGATCTGGGTGACGTTCTTGCAGCCCTGGCGGTGGCATGTGCCGATGCAGTCGCTGCCGGTATCGCCTCCGCCAATCACAAGGACGGTCCTTCCCTTGGCAGAGACGGTCTCTTCCTTGCTGAACTGCTCTCCCGCGAGCCTGCGGTTCTGCTGGGTCAGCAGGTCAAGCGCGAAATAAATGCCCTTGAGTTCCCTTCCGGGAATGGGCAGGTCGCGTGCGGTAGGCGTGCCGGTGGATATGACATAGGCGTCATAGCCTTCCGGCAGGTGTTCCGTATCCACGGTCACGCCGTAGCGGAAGGTGATGCCTTCTTGCTCCAGCACGGCTATGCGCCTGTCAATGATATACTTGTCCAGCTTGAAGTTGGGTATGCCATAGCGGACGAGGCCTCCTGCGGACGGCATCTTCTCCAGTACGGTGACGTCATATCCGCGCTTGTTGAGCTGTACGGCCGCGGAGAGCCCGGCAGGGCCGCCTCCAACCACGGCCACCTTCTTCCCGTTGCGGGGATAGGAGTGCGGATGGACATATCCTTCGCGGAACGCGCGCTCGATGATCGAGCATTCGTTCTCGCGGACGGTGACGGGTGCGTCCATGGCGTGGTTGAGCACGCAGCTCTTCTCGCACAATGCGGGACAGATGCGTCCGGTGAATTCCGGAAAGTCATTGGTCTGCGACAGGAGCTTGTATGCAAGCTCCCACTTGCCTTTGCAGGCGGCGTCCTGCCATTCGGGCTGGCGGTTGCCCAAAGGGCAGGCCCAATGGCAGAACGGTATGCCGCAGTCCATGCACCGGGAAGCCTGGAGCATGCGGTCGCCCTCGTTGAGGGTCTGCTCCACTTCTCCGAAATTGGAGACTCTTTCAAATACCGGCCTGTGGCCGGCTTCCTGACGGGGAATGGTCAGGAATGCATTCGGGTTTCCCATATTCCGTATCCGTTAATATTCCATTTGTACATTGTCGATCTTCTCGTTGAGCTTGCGCAGCTGCTCCTCGTGGAGTACGCGCTTGTACTCGATAGGCGTGACCTGGATGAAGTCCTCGGCATACTCGGACCAGTGCTCCAGCATCCTGGCGGCAAGGGCCGAGCCCGTCAGCCTGCGGTGTTCCGCGATAAGGCTCTTGAGTTCTTCCATCCTGGCCTTCTCCTCGATCAGGCCAAGCTCGATCATCTCCATGTTGCAGTAGTAGTCGAAGTTGTGGTCGGGGTCCCAGACATAGGCGAGGCCGCCGGACATACCGGCTGCGAAGTTGCGTCCGGTGGGTCCGAGGACCACGATACGTCCGCCCGTCATGTATTCGCAGCAGTGGTCTCCCACTCCTTCCACAACGGCGATGGCGCCGGAGTTGCGGACGGCGAAGCGTTCGCCGGCGCGGCCGGCCATGAACAGCGAGCCGGACGTCGCGCCGTAGAGCAGCGTATTTCCGGCGATAGTGTTCTCGGAAGCGTCGAAATGGGCGTCCGGGTTGGGCCGGACTATGATGCGGCCTCCGGAAAGGCCCTTGCCCAGGTAGTCGTTAGCTTCACCTTCAAGCCTGAAATTGACTCCCTTCATCAGGAAGGCACCGAAACTCTGTCCGGCCGATCCGTGGAAGGTGACGTTCACGGTCCCGTCGGGCAGGCCTTCCTCGCCATAGCGTTCCGCTATGCGGCCGGACAGCAGGGCGCCGACGGTACGGTCGGTGTTCGCTATGCCGTAGTGCAGCGACACGCTGCGGCCACTCTCAATAGCGGGCTTTGCTGCCGCCAGGATATGCCTGTCGAGGACATCCCCGAGGACATTCCTGTATCCGGAATCGGCGTGGAGGTGACCTTCACCGTTCTGGAAGAGAAGACGGCCGAAGTCCAGCGAAGCCGCCTTCGTGCCCGTCTTTGCCTTGTCCACGGTGATGAGGTCCGTGCGTCCGACGATGTCCTCGAACTTGCGGAATCCCATGTCTGCGAGGTACTCGCGCACCTCCTGGGCCAGGAAACGGTAGTAGTTGACGAGGGCGTCGCTGCATCCGCGGTAAAGCTTGAGCAGCTGGGGATTGCGGGTTGCGATGCCCATAGGGCAGGAGTTGGCGTGGCACTTGCGCATGAGCACGCAGCCGAGCACGATGAGCTGGGCCGTGCCGAAACCGAATTCGTCCGCACCCAGGAGGGCCATGGCGACGACGTCGCGGCCGGTCTTGAGCTGGCCGTCGGTCTGGAGGGTGACCTTGTCACGGAGCCCGTTCTGGATAAGCGTCTGCCTGGTCTCGGAAAGGCCTATTTCGGGCGGGAGACCCGCATAGCGTATCGAGGACATAGGGGATGCTCCCGTACCGCCCTCGGCTCCGGATATGACGATTAGGTCGGCCTTGGCTTTGGCTACGCCTGCGGCCACGGTGCCGACACCGCTCTCCGCGACTAGTTTCACGCTGATGCGTGCATCGGGATTGACGTTGCGGAGGTCGAAGATCAGCTGTGCAAGGTCCTCGATGGAATAGATGTCGTGGTGGGGCGGGGGAGAGATCAGCGAGATGCCCGGAATGGAGTGGCGCGTACGCGCGATGATGCCGTCGACCTTGTAGCCGGGCAGCTGGCCTCCTTCGCCGGGCTTTGCGCCCTGGGCTATCTTGATCTGGATCTCCCTTGCGTTGACAAGGTACTCGGTGGTGACTCCGAAGCGACCGGAAGCGACCTGCTTGATGCCGCTGTTCTTTTCCGTGTGGAAACGTTCGCGGTCCTCTCCGCCTTCACCTGTGTTGCTGCGCGAGCCGAGGCGGTTTAAGGCTTCAGCAATGGCCTCATGGGCGCCCTGGCTGATGGCGCCGAAGGACATTGCGGCTCCCACGAAGCGCTTTACGATCTCCTCCACGGGCTCGACTTCGTCGATCGGGATGGGATTGTGCTTGAAACTGAAGAAATCCCTGAGGAACAGGGGCTCCTTGTGGCCGTCCACGATGGAGGTGAACTCCTTGAACTTCTTGTAGTCGCCAGCACGGGTAGCCAGTTGCAGCGCAGCGATGGCTTCGGGTGTCCACGAGTGGGGAATGCCATCCTTCCTGAAGGAATATTGGCCGATATGTGGAAGGATGTCGGACACTTCGCAGTCAAATCCCTGCGCATGCATGCTGGCAGCGTCCTGTGCGATCCTGGACAGGGATATGCCGCCGACCGTAGAGGACGGCGTGCCGAAATACTCCCTGAGGAGGTCGGCTCCGAGTCCGATGCTTTCGAATATCTTGGCTCCGCGGTAGGAACGAATCGTGGAGATACCCATCTTGCTGAGGATCTTCTTGAGTCCCTTGTCCACGGCCTTGATGTAGTTGTCACGGGCAGTCTCGAAATCGAGCTGCAGGTCTCCCTTCTTCACCAGGTCGTCGATGACGGCGAATGCCATGTAAGGGTTGACGGCGCTGGCGCCGTAGCCGAGCAGCAGGGCGGAGTGCATGGTCTCGCGTATCTCTCCGCTCTCGACGATGAGGGCGGTCTGGACACGCTTCTGCACTTTGACCAGGTAATGGTGTATCGCGCTGACTGCCAGCAGCGAAGGGATGGCGGCGTGGGTCTCGTCCAGACCCCTGTCGCTGAGGATGATGTAGTTGATGCCGCGGTCGACGGAAGCTTCAGCCTCGCGGCACAGGCCGTCGAGGGCTTCCTTCATTCCGACTTCGCCCTTGGATTTCTCGAAAAGGATGGGCAGGACCTCGGTGTTGAAGCCCTTATAACGGATGTGGCAGAGGATGTCGAGCTCGTCGTTGGTCAGGACCGGCTGGGGGAGACGGACCATCTTGCAGTGGCTCTCGTCCGGGGTGAGGATGTTCATGCCAACGGCTCCGATATACTCCGTCAGGGACATGACGAGGTCCTCGCGGATAGGGTCGATAGGCGGGTTGGTCACCTGGGCGAACTGCTGGCGGAAATAGTTGAACAGCAGCTGGGGGCGCTCGGATACGGCCGCCAGCTGGGTATCGTTACCCATCGAGGAGACGGGTTCGGATGCCGTGCTGCACATGGGGACTATGATGCGCTCGATGTCCTCGCGGGTGTAGTCGAATGCCCTGAGCCTCCTTTCGAAGTCAGGGACGGAGTTCTGGGCTTTGCGGCCGCTGCGGAGTTTTGCAAGCTCGATGCGGCCGTTCGACAGCCAGCCCCTGTAGTCCTGACCGTCGGCCAGGCCTTGCTTGATCTCGTCGTTGCGGAAGATACGGCCGGTCTGGGTGTCGACCATGAGGATCTTGCCCGGCTGGAGCGAACCTTTCTCGATGACGGATCCGGCGTTGACGGGGAGGCATCCGGCCTCGGAGGCGATGGCGATCAGGCCCTTGTCGGTGATGAGGTAGCGCGAAGGACGCAGGCCGTTGCGGTCCAGCATGCCCCCGGCGTAACGGCCGTCGGAGAAGATGATGGCCGCGGGGCCGTCCCACGGCTCCATGAGGATGGAGTGATACTCGTAGAACGCCTTCAGGTCGTTGCCAATGGGGTTCTTTTCGTTGAAGGACTCAGGTATCATCATCGACATGACGTGGGGCAGGGACATGCCCGAATGGATGAAGAACTCCATCGCGTTGTCGAAGGATGCGCTGTCGCTCATGCCGGGCTGGATGATGGGATGGATGTCCCGGACATCCCCGAGCGCCTTGGAGGAGAGCACGCTCTCGCGCGCCTCCATCCATCCGCGGTTGCCGCGGATGGTGTTGATCTCGCCGTTGTGCGCCATCATCCTGAACGGCTGGGCCAGGGACCAGGCCGGGAAGGTGTTGGTGCTGAAGCGCGAATGGATCAGTGCCAGACCGGAAGTGAAGAACGGGCTGGACAGGTCCGGATAGTATTCCTTCAGCTGGGTGGAGGTCAGCATGCCTTTGTAGATGAGCACTTTGCTGGACAGGGATACGACATAGAAGTCCTTGTCGGACACCTTCTGCTCCACATGCTTGCGGATGCGGTAGAGCCTGGTCTCAAGCCCTTCCGGGTTGGCGTCGCTGCCGGTGATGAACACCTGTACGACATGCGGTTCGCATGCGCGGGCCGTCTCTCCGAGGATTTCGCTGTTCACGGGGACTTCGCGGACATTGGAAAGGACAAGTCCTTCCCTCTGTGTCTCCGCCTTGAGTACAGCCATGCATTCTTCTCCGGCCTTCTCATCCTTGGGAAGGAAAATGAGGCCGGTCCCGTACCTGGACCTTTCAGGTACGGGAATGCCCTGGAGGAGGATGAATTCGTGGGGTATCTGCACCATGATGCCGGCGCCGTCGCCAGTCCTGGCGTCGGCGCCTTCGGCTCCACGGTGCTTCAGGTTCTCCAGCACTGTCAGTGCATCGCACACCAGCTGGTGGGTCTTGTTGCCGTTCAGGTCGGCGATCATACCCACTCCGCAGGCGTCGTGCTCGTATGCCGGATCGTATAAGGTTCTTTCCATAACGGGTTTAGTTGATGAACAGGAGTTCACGGTACTTAGGCAGCGGCCACATGTCGTTGTCGACGATTTCTTCAAGCTTGTCGATAGGCCTGCGGATGGCGAACAGGCTCTCGGCGATCTCGTGATAGGCCTTCGCCTTCTCGTATTCGTTCTCGATGGTGTTCGCGCTCTTCCTGGCTTCGATCATCTGCGCGACGCCCTTCTGGAGCTGTTCTATCCTGTGGGAGATCTTCTCGATGAGGGCGATGGTCACTGCCGCCTTCTCCTTGTAGGAATCGGGGAAGTTCTCCTTCATCATGGTCAGGTTCTTGAGCAGGGTGTTCTGGTACGCAAGAGCGGCGGGGATGACGTGGTTGATGGCCATCCTGCCCATCACGCGGGACTCGATCTGCACTTTCTTGGTGTACATCTCCCACTTGACCTCGTTGCGGGCCTCAAGTTCCTTGAGGGAATAGATGCCCAGCGAGGTGAACATCTCGACGGAAGCGGGGGTCGTGAAGGACTTGATCATCTCCGGTACGCTGGTCTCGGTGTCGAGTCCGCGGCGTGCGGCCTCCTCCTTCCACTCGTCGGAGTAGCCGTTGCCGTCGAAGCAGACGACGTCGATGATGGAGGCGATGACGGGCTTCAGCGTGTCCATAACGGCGACCTCGAGGGATTTGCCTGCGGCAAGCTCCTTGTCGAGATCCTTCTTGAACATCAGCAGCTGCTCGGCTACTGCACCGCTGAGAGCGGTCATCGCGCCGGCGCAGTTGGCCGAGGATCCGACGGCGCGGAACTCGAAGCGGTTGCCGGTGAAGGCAAACGGCGAGGTGCGGTTGCGGTCAGTGTTGTCGACGAAGATCTCGGGGATCTCCACGATGCCCACGGAAGTCTCCTTCTTGCCGGCAATCTCGATCGGGGTGCCGGAAGGGAGTTCTAGCAGTTTGTGGAGCACATCGGTCATAGTGCGTCCGAGGAATGCGGAGACGATTGCCGGCGGGGCCTCGTTGGCGCCGAGGCGATGGGCGTTGGTCGCGCTGGCGATGCTGGCCTTGAGCAGGGAGTTGTGTCTCTGCACGGCGGCCAGGATGTTCACGAAGAAGGTGACGAACTGGAGATTGCCCATCGCATCCTTGCCGGGAGCGAGGAGCAGGGTGCCGGTGTCGGTGCCGAGGGACCAGTTGTTGTGCTTGCCGGATCCGTTGATGCCGTCGAAGGGCTTCTCGTGCAGGAGCACCACGAAGCCGTGCTTGCGGGCCACCTTGTTCATGATGTTCATTATCAACTGGTTCTGGTCGTTGGAGAGGTTGCACTCACCAAAGATCGGAGCGAGCTCGAACTGGTTCGGAGCCACTTCGTTGTGACGTGTCTTGAGCGGAATGCCGAGCTTGTAGCCTTCGTACTCGAGGTCCTTCATGAACGCAGCGACGCGGGAAGGGATGGCCGCGAAGTAGTGGTCTTCAAGCTGCTGGTTCTTGGAGGAGGCGTGGCCCATCAGGGTGCGTCCTGTGAGGATGAGGTCCGGCCTGGCGGCATAGAGGTCCTCGTCCACGAGGAAATATTCCTGCTCCCAGCCGAGATAGGAATGCACCTTGGAAACGGCGGGGTCGAAGAGTTTGCAGATGGGAACCGCCGCATCGGAAACGGCCTTGAGCGCCTTCTTGAGCGGAGTCTTGTAGTCCAGGGCCTCTCCGGTGTAGGAGATGAACACCGTCGGGATACAGAGGGTGTCATCCTGGATGAAGACCGGGGAGGTCGGGTCCCAGGCGGTGTAGCCGCGCGCCTCGAAGGTGGCGCGGATGCCGCCGCTAGGGAAGGACGACGCGTCAGGTTCCTGCTGGATGAGGGACTTGCCGTTGAAGGATTCGATCATGCCTCCCTTGCGGTCGTATTCCATCAGGGAGTCGTGCTTCTCTGCGGTCACTTCAGTAAGCGGCTGGAACCAGTGCGTGATGTGGGTGACACCGTGCTCGAGCGCCCATTCCTTCATTCCTTCCGCGACTTTATCAGCGGTGGATAGGTCGAGTGGACGTCCATTGTCGATACAGTCGATAAGCGCCTCGTAGGCCTTGATGTCAAGATACTTGCGCATCTTCTCGCGGTTGAACACCAGCTCTCCGAAATAGGCGGAAGGCCTCTCTGCGGGGGCGGTCACGTCCAAAGCCCTCTTCTTGAAGGCGTCCTGGACCACATCGAATCTAAGTTTGCTCATAATATGGGAGATTTAAGGTTAATATGCTTGTACATGGACTCCGGCGACGGCGCGGCCGCTGGGGTCATTGAGGTTCTTGAAAGCCGCATCCCACTCGAGTGCGATGGCGGTGGAGCAGGCCACGCTGGCCTCGCTGGGCACCGAAAGGGCGGCAGAATCGCTCGGGAACAGCTCGGAGAAGATGCTGCGGTAGTAGTACTCCTCCTTGTTCTGGGGCGTATGGATGGGGAAGCGGTTCGCGGCATGCGCCATCTGCTCGTCGGTGACGGCCTCGGCCGCGATGCGCTTGAGGGTGTCGATCCAGGAGTAGCCGACGCCGTCGGAGAACTGCTCCTTCTGCCTCCAGGCGATCTCGTCCGGGATAAGGTCGGCGCACGCCTCGCGCACTATCTTCTTCTCTATGATCTGGCCGGGGCACATCTTCGCGGCCGGGTTCAGGCGCATGGCCACGTCCAGGAATTCCTTGTCCAGGAACGGGACGCGTCCCTCGACGCCCCAGGCCGCGAGGCTCTTGTTTGCTCTCAGGCAGTCGTAGAGATGGAGCTTGGATAGCTTGCGGACCGTCTCCTCGTGGAATGCGCGTGCATCCGGAGCCTTGTGGAAATACAGGTAGCCGCCGAATATCTCGTCGGCACCCTCGCCGGACAGCACCATCTTGATGCCCATCGATTTGATGACGCGTGCCAGCAGATACATCGGCGTCGAGGCGCGTATGGTCGTGACATCGTAAGTTTCTGTATAATATATGACATCACGGATGGCATCCAGGCCTTCCTGGATGGTATAGTTGATCTCGTGGTGGACGGTGCCGATGTGTTCGGCGACCATGCGCGCCTTGTCGAGGTCGGGCGCACCCTTGAGGCCGACGGCGAAAGAATGAAGCCGCGGCCACCAGGCGCGCGTCCTGGAGTCGTCCTCGATACGCATCGCGCTGAACTTCTCGGCTATCGCCGAAATGACGGAGGAGTCGAGTCCGCCGGAGAGCAGCACGCCGTAAGGGACGTCGGACATCAGCTGGCGCTTTACCGCAGACTCCAGCGCAGCACGGAGCTGCGCCGGGTCGGCGGGATTGTCCTTGACATTTTCATATTCGGTCCAGTCGCGCCGGTACCAGCGCTTCATGCCGGGCTCGCGGCTCCAGTAGCAGTGGCCGGGCAGGAAGGGCTCGTAGCGTTCGCACTGGCCTTCCAGGGCCTTCAGCTCGCTGGCGACATAGACCTTGCCGTCCGCGTCATCGAAGCCGATGTACAGGGGAATGACTCCAATGGGGTCGCGGGCGATCAGGAATGCGTCCTTCTCCTCGTCATACAGTGCGAAGGCGAAGATGCCGTTGAGATCCTCCAGGAAGTCCGGGCCCTTGTCGCGGTACAGCGCGAGGATGACCTCGCAGTCGCTGCCCGTACGGAAATCGTATTTTCCTGCGTAGCGGCGGCGGATCTCCTGATGGTTGTAGATCTCGCCGTTCACTGCCAGCACCTGCTTCCCGTCAGGGGAGAGGAGCGGCTGTCCGCCGGACTCCGGGTCCACGATGCTCAGGCGCTCGTGGGCCATTACGGCGCTCCCGCCGCACCAGATACCGCTCCAGTCCGGCCCCCTGTGCCGAAGTTTGCGGCTCATCTCAAGAGCCTTCCGGCGCATGGCGTCGGACTGTTCGCGAATGTTGAAAATGCAAGCTATTCCACACATGATCCTGCTGTTTTATCTAATCTTTTTAAGGCTGCAATGTGATGCCTACTACCAGGTAAGCGGCGTTGATGCAAGGGTTGAAAACCACCTGCGTGAACAGGGGAATGGAGAAGGTGTCAGTCACCTGGATATCCTTCGCAGCTGTCAGCGCCAGGTTGACGAGGCTGAAACCGTCCGTGCCGTAGAAGTCCGTCGCGAAGGGGACGATGCCCGCGGTGGCGGTCCAGTCGACGTCTCCGATGGAGAACGGGACGCTGGCTTCGAGGTAGCTACTGTAAGCAAGCTTTCCGGACTCGCCCAGGCTGTCGTTGCCGGCGAAATTGGTGTACCACTGCAGGGAGGCGAAGCCGAAGTCATAGCCGGCATTAGCCTCGAACACATGGTTGGTGCAGCCGGAGCCGTAGGCGAAATATCGGTTGTCCGGGTCGAGGCCGGAGTCGAACCAATAGTCGGTCACCCCGATGTTGAAACCTCCGGCAGAATAGGCGAGCGTCAGGTCGAACTCCCTCGTGTCGAGGGGATTGCTCAGGCCGACGGACCCCCAGGCCGACAGGCTGAGGCCCTTGAAGCCTATGCCGAGCGTCGGCTGTACCGACACGCCGCCGAGATCCTGGCCGCGCCACACATAGTGGCTGACGATGTCCGTACCGAGCGTTGTTTCGACCGCGTCTTGTGCCCCTGCGGTCACTGCTCCAGAGAGCAGCATGATAATGGGGATGAATATCTTTTTCATAGTCGTTCAGTTTTAGTTGTAGCAACTCTCGCCGTGTTCGTAGATGTCGAGGCCTTCGTCTTCGACCCTTGCCTCGACGCGCAGGCCGTGGGCCTTCTTGATGCCGAAGAACAGCAGGAATCCGCAGACTGTGGCCCAGATGTCGATGACCAGGATACCAAGGCACTGTACTCCGAAGAAATGCCATCCGCCGCCGTAGAAGAGACCTCCGTCAGTGGCGAGAAGGCCGGTAAGGATGGTGCCCAGGATGCCGCATACTCCGTGGACGGACGATGCGCCTACAGGGTCGTCGATGTGCAGCTTATGGTCAATGAACTCGATTGCGAATACCAGCACGATGCCGCAGAGCAGGCCGATGACGACGGCTCCCCATGGCGACACGAGGTCGCATCCGGCCGTGATGCCGACCAGACCTGCCAGGACGCCGTTGAGCGTCAACGACAGCGAGGGCTTGCCGTACTTGAGCCAGGTAAGGAACATGGTCGCGGTACCGCCTGCTGCAGCTGCAAGGTTGGTGGTCAGGAAGACGTGCGAGATGGCGGTGCGGTTTACTTCACCGCTGGCGGCCAGCTGGCTGCCGGGATTGAATCCGAACCATCCGAGCCAGAGGATGAATACGCCCAGGGCAGCGATGGCGAGGTTGTGTCCGGGGATGGCCCGGCTCTTACCGTCCTTGCCGTATTTGCCACGGCGCGGTCCGAGTGCGATTGCTCCGATCAGGGCAAGCACGCCGCCTACGCTGTGCACGATGGCGCTGCCGGCGAAATCATGGAAGCCGAGTTCGGAGAGCCAGCCTCCTCCCCATGTCCAGTGTCCCTCGACGGGATAGACTATCAAGGAGATGAATGCACTGTAAACAAGGTACATCGAGAATTTTGTGCGCTCTGCCATGGCGCCGCTGACGATGGTCGCGGATGTTGCGCAGAAGACGGTCTCGAAGATCAGGAAACCTTCGACGGGCAGGTCGCCCTTGTAGAAGGAGAGGTCGCCCCAGTTGGGAGCGCCGATGAATCCGGCTCCGTCGCTTCCGAACATGAAGCCGAAACCTACGAAGAAGAACAGCAGGGAGCCGAGCATGAAATCGACGAAGTTCTTCATCAGTATGTTGACGGTGTTCTTGCTGCGTGTGAATCCCGCCTCGCAGAGGGCGAATCCGGGTTGCATCCAGAAGACGAGCATAGCCGCAAGCAACATCCATACAGTATCCAGAGATATAGCTAATTCGTTCATAATCCGTTCAATTTAAGGTTTTTACTTCTTGTCCCTGAGCACTGTGTCGCCGTGCTCGCCCGTACGTATCGACCAGGTGTCGATCACGTCGCTGACGAATATGCGTCCGTCCCCAACCTCTCCGGTATGGGCCTCGCGCAGGATGACCTCGACGGCCGGCTCGACGAACATGTCGCGGCAGATGATGGTCAGGGCGATGCGCTCGATGACGTCCGTGGAGTACTGGACTCCTCTGTAGATCCTCTCCTGGCGGCTCTGGCCGATACCGTGAACGTCATGGTACTCGAACCAGTTGATGTCCGACTGCAACAGTGCTTCCTTCACATCCTCAAACCTTGTTTTCCGGATGATAGCTTCAATCCTTTTCATAATTTCGTGTCTGTTTTGTTAAGTTGTCGTTAAATCCCCGGGGAAGGAAAAACAAAAAAGACCGGCTCTTTCGAACCGGTCTCCTATTATGCATACCACAAAAATCACCTTATCCGACCGGCAAGACAAGATACAGCATTATTATTCTGGGAATTCTGTGAATTCTCAGAACCAAGCTGCTGCTGCTTGAAATTGGCCGTAATGGTGAAGATGTTGATCATTTCGTTCGTTCTTCTGTTACAAATTTAGCTAACGGAAAAATAAAATGCAAGATATTTTTTAAAAATTTTTATAAACCGTTTTAACTATTTTCCTGCCTGTAACGGAGCGCGGCGGCGACCAGACCTTTAAATAAAGGATGGGGGTTTTCGGGCGTGCTCTTGTACTCCGGATGGAATTGCGATCCGATGAAGAAAGGATGCGAGGGGAGCTCCACGATCTCCACCAGGCCGGTCTCTGGATTGCGTCCCGTAGCCATCATGCCGTTCTTTTCGAACTCCTCAAGATACTCGGAGTTGAACTCGTAACGGTGGCGGTGACGCTCGCGTATGGACAGGCTGCCATAGAGCGACGCCGCCAGCGAGCCTTCCTTCAAGGCACACGCATAGGCGCCCAGTCGCATGGTGCCTCCCTTTATCGTGGTCTTCTTCTGTTCTTCCATCATGCAGATGACAGGATGCGTGGTCTCCGGGTCCTTCTCCGTCGAGGCGGCGTCGGAGTAGCCGAGGACGTTCCTCGCGAATTCCACGACGCACATCTGCATTCCGAGGCAGATGCCGAGGAAGGGGATGCCGTTCTCGCGGGCGTACTTGATGGCGTGGACCTTTCCTTCGAGGCCCCTCTCGCCGAATCCGGGCGCGACGAGGATACCGTCAGCCCCCTTGAGCATCTCAGCGACGTTCTCCTGGGTTACGTTCTCGCTCTGTACAGTGCGCACCCTCACCCTGCAGTCGTTAGCGGCTCCGGCATGGACGAAGGCCTCCTGGATGGACTTATAGGCGTCCTGGAGCTCCACGTATTTGCCGACCAGGACTATGTCGACCTCATGCTTGGGGTTCTTGATCCTGTCGAGGAAAGTCTTCCACCTGCCCAACTCCGGAGTGGCGAAATTGTCGATCTGGAGCTTGCGGACGGCGAGCTCGTCGAGATGCTCCTCGTGCATGTTGAGGGGGACCTGGTAGATGCTCCACGCGTCGATGCTCTGGATAACGTGGCCGGGACGGACGTTGCAGAACAGGGCAATCTTGCGCCTGAGCTCCGCCGACAGGGGATGCTCGGTGCGGCAGACGATGACGTCCGGCTTGACTCCTCCCTGCTGCAATGCCTGGACCGAGTGCTGCGTAGGCTTGGTCTTGAGTTCCTTCGCTGCGCTCAGGTAGGGGATGAGGGTGAGGTGGATGGACATGCAGTCCTCTTCCGGAAGCTCCCACTGGAGCTGGCGGACCGCCTCCACGAAGGGCTGCGACTCCATGTCGCCTATGGTACCTCCTATCTCGGTGAGGATGATGTCATAGTTCCCGGTCTGGCCGAGCAGGAGCATCCTGCGCTTGATCTCGTCCGTGATGTGCGGAACGATCTGGACCGTCTTGCCGAGATAGGCACCCTCCCGCTCCTTCGTTATGTCCGTAGTGTATATCCTGCCGGTCGTGACGTTGTTGGCCTGGGAGGTGTAGACGCCCAGGAAACGCTCGTAATGACCGAGGTCGAGATCGGTCTCGGCGCCGTCTTCCGTGACATAGCATTCACCGTGCTCGTAAGGGTTGAGCGTGCCCGGATCGATGTTGATGTAGGGATCGAATTTCTGGATGGTCACGCGCAGGCCCCTTGCCTGGAGGAGCTTGGCCAGCGAGGACGCGATGATCCCTTTTCCGAGCGAGGAGGCTACGCCTCCGGTGATGAAGATGTACTTGGTATTCATGGCGATGGAAGGTTTATGCATATTCGTCCCAGCTCTTGATCGGCAGGTCGTCGACTTTCACCGTGCAGAAAGCGTTGATGAAGGCGATGGCGAGCCTTGCATTGGTTATGAGGGGGATGTTGAGGTCGATGGCCGCCCTGCGGATCTTGTATCCGTTGGAAAGTTCGCGGGGAGTCAGGTCCTTGGGGATGTTGACGACCATGTCGATGGTGCGGTCATGCATCAGCTCTATTGCCTGGGGATGCTTGCCCTCGTCACTGGGCCAGTACACGGCAGTGTTCGGGATGCCGTTTTCCGAAAGGTAGCGGGACGTGCCGCCGGTTGCATACAGCTTGTATCCGTGCTCCGCCAGCATGCGGGCGGAGTCGAGCATCTCAGCCTTCTGCATCGGGGTTCCCGTGGAGAGGAGGATGCCCTTGGAGGGGATGCGGTACCCTACGGAAAGCATGGACTCGAGCATCGCGCCGGTGACGTCGTCGCCTATGCAGCCGACTTCGCCGGTAGACGCCATGTCCACTCCCAGTACGGGGTCGGCCTTCTGGAGCCTGTTGAATGAGAACTGCGAGGCCTTGATGCCGACGCAGTCAAGGTCGAAGAGATCCTTGGACGGGGGCTCGGGAGATTCGCCGAGCATGACCCTCGTGGCAAGCTCCACGAGATTGATTTTCAGCACCTTGCTGACGAAGGGGAAGCTGCGGCTCGCACGGAGGTTGCACTCTATGACCTTGACGTCGTTGTTCTTGGCGAGGTACTGGATGTTGAAAGGTCCCGAAATGTGGAGCTCTTGCGCGATCTTGCGGCTGATGCGCTTGATGCGTCGTACCGTCTCGACGTAGAGTTTCTGTGGCGGGAACTGGATGGTGGCGTCGCCGGAATGCACGCCGGCGAACTCCACATGTTCGCCGATGGCGTAAGCGATGATGCGGCCGTGGTCCGCCACGGCATCGAACTCGATCTCCTTGGCATGTTCGATGAAGCGGCTGACCACGACGGGGTGCTCCTGCGAGACCTCGGCGGCCAGCTGCAGGAAGCGCTCCAGCTCCTCTTCGTTGGAACAGACATTCATGGCCGCGCCGGAGAGCACATATGAAGGCCGGACAAGGACGGGGAAGCCCACCCTTCCGATAAAGGCGGCGATATCCTCACGAGAAGTGAGTTCGCCCCATTCTGGCTGGTCCACACCTATGCGGTCCAGCATGGCGGAGAATTTCTTGCGGTCTTCGGCATGGTCGATGTCCTCGGCTGAAGTGCCCAGGAGCGGGATGCCGCGTGCCGCCAACTTGACGGCGAGGTTGTTGGGGATCTGGCCTCCGGTCGAGACGACCACGCCTTTCGGCCGTTCGAAGTCAGCGATGTCGAGCACCCGCTCGAAAGACAACTCGTCGAAATACAGGCGGTCGCAGATGTCGTAGTCGGTCGAGACCGTCTCGGGATTGTAGTTGATCATCACGCTCCTGTATCCGCGGCTGCGGACGGTGTTGAGCGCCTGGACGCAGCACCAGTCGAACTCGACGGAGGAGCCTATCCTGTAGGCTCCGGAGCCGAGTACGATGACGCCGTCCCGGCCGTCGTCGAACGAGATGTCGTTCTCGGTGCCCTGGTAGGTCAGGTAGAGGTAGTTGGTCTTGGCGGGGAACTCGCCGGCCATCGTGTCGATCTGTTTGACGACGGGGGTGATGCCATAATTCCCGCGCAGTGCGCGGATGTCAAGGGACTCGAATGTGTGTCCCGGGCGTGACATCGCACGCGATATTTGGAAGTCTGAGAATCCGTAGACTTTCGCCTTGCGGAGCAGTTCGGGGCTGATCTCAGGTCCCGATGCGCCGATCTCGTCCGCGATGTCGACGATATTGCGGAGCTTGCGGAGGAACCAGCGGTCGATGCTGGTCAGCTCATGTATCCTGTCCACGCTGTAACCGACCTGCATGGCTTCGCTGATGGCGAAGATGCGCATGTCGGTCGGCTCCTTGAGAGCACGGTCCATGCCGTCCATGCGTATGTGCCTGTTCTCCACGAAGCCGTGCATTCCCTGGCCTATCATCCTGAGGCCTTTCTGGATGGCTTCCTCGAAGGTGCGGCCGATGGCCATGACTTCTCCCACCGACTTCATGCTCGAACCGATCTCGCGGTCCACACCGTGGAACTTGCCCAGATCCCATCTGGGGATCTTGCAGACGACGTAGTCCAGCGCCGGCTCGAAGAATGCTGAAGTCGTCAGGGTGACGCTGTTCCTGAGCTCGAAGAGGCCCTTGCCGAGTCCCAGCTTGGCTGCGACGAAGGCAAGGGGATAGCCCGTAGCCTTGGAGGCGAGGGCGGAAGAACGGCTGAGGCGGGCGTTGACCTCGATGACGCGGTACTCCTCGGAATCGGGGTCGAATGCGTACTGGACGTTGCATTCACCGATGATGCCCAGATGCCTTACTATGCGGATGGAGAGTTCGCGGAGGAAATGGTATTCGGCGTTGGTCAGTGTCTGCGAAGGGGCGATGACAATGCTCTCGCCGGTATGGATGCCGAGCGGGTCGAAATTCTCCATGTTACAGACCGTGATGCAGTTGTCGTACGCGTCGCGGACGACCTCGTATTCGATCTCTTTCCAGCCCTTGAGGCTCTTCTCTACGAGGACCTGGGGTGAGAACGAGAATGACTTCTCGGCGAGGCGGACGAGCTCGTCCTCGTTGTCGCAGAAGCCCGAGCCGAGTCCGCCGAGGGCGAAGGCCGAGCGGAGGATGACGGGGTAGCCGAGCTCTTTGGCGGCTTTCCTGGCCGCATCGATGCTCTCGCAGGCTTCGCTCTTGATGGTCTTGACGTCGATCTCGTCAAGCCTTTTCACGAAGAGTTCGCGGTCTTCTGTGTCTATGATGGTCTGGACGGGCGTGCCCAGCACGCGGACGCCGTATTTCTCAAGTATTCCTCCTTTGTAAAGCTCGATGCCGCAGTTCAGTGCGGTCTGGCCGCCGAATGAGAGGAGAATGCCGTCCGGGCGCTCCTTTTCTATGACTTTCTCGATGAACGAAGGGGTGACGGGAAGGAAGTATATCTTGTCAGCGATGCCCTCGCTGGTCTGGACGGTGGCGATGTTGGGATTGATGAGGATGGTGGAAATACCTTCCTCGCGCAGGGCCTTGAGGGCCTGGGAACCGGAGTAGTCGAATTCGCCGGCTTCGCCTATCTTGAGCGCTCCCGAGCCGAGGACGAGGACCTTTGATATCTTTCCGGGGAGGTCGGGCGGCGTGACATGACGCTTCAGATGCCCGCTGATGGGGGCCTTGCCGCAGTTGCGGTCCTCTTCCATCAGGTCGGTGAAGCGGTCGAAGAGCGACTCCGTGTCGAGCGGACCGCCGCTGGCCTCGGGATGGAACTGGACGGAGAACCAGGGCATAGTCATGTGCTCAAGGCCTTCGTTGGAGCCATCGTTCATGTTGACCAGCAGGGCTTTCCATCCTTCCGGCAGGGAGTCGTTGTCAATGGCGTATCCGTGGTTCTGGCTGGTGATAAAGCACTTGTCAGTGCCGGCGAGGCGGGCTGGCTGGTTGTGGCCGCGGTGGCCGTATTTCAGTTTGAAGACCTTTGCCCCCGCGGCGATGCCCAGCAGCTGGTTGCCGAGGCAGATACCCATAACGGGCCTGGCGTGGCCGGTCTTCCGGGCTTCTTCCTCTCCTTGTGCGAGGGCGCGCCTGAGTATCTCGATGGTCTTCCTGCATTCCTCGGGATTGCCGGGGCCGTTGCTGAGGAAGATTCCGTCATAGTCCATGCCGGTATAGTCGTAATCCCAGGGGACGCGGATGACTTCGATACCGCGTGAGAGAAGGCAGCGTATGATGTTGTATTTGCAGCCGCAGTCCACAAGGACGACGGTCTTTTTCGCCGGGCCGTCCGGCTTGTAGCGCATGACTTCCTTGCAGGATACTTCAGCGACGAAGTTGTGCTTGCCGTATTCCGGCCATTCCTTGTCGGAGACATCAATCCCCTCGGGGACGATGCGCCCGTGCATGACTCCGCGCTCGCGGAGGATCTTGGTGAGTGCCCGGGTGTCGATGCCGGTGATGGCGGGGACACCCTCGCGCTTCAGCCACTCGTCGAGGCTTTCCTCGGCGTCCCAGTGGCTGTACTCCTTGCTGTAGTCAGCCACCACGAGGCCGCTGGCGTAAATGCGGTTGCCCTCGAAATGCTCTTCCAGCCCGTTCTCCACGCGTCCGTGGGCGGGTACTCCGTAATTGCCGATGAGGGGGAAAGTGGAGACAAGGATCTGTCCGGCGTAAGAAGGGTCGGTGAGACTCTCAGGGTAGCCGGTCATGGCGGTGTTGAACACGATTTCACCGGCTGCCTCACTCAAGCTTCCAAAGGCGTTTCCCTCGAACCGGGAACCGTCTTCCAGGATTAAGTTCGCTTTCATACACAAAAAACCGATTCCGTCCTTGGAGGGAATCGCGAAAGGGGATTTCTACTAACCGGGAAACAAAATTAGCAAAAAGAAATTCCGTATGCAAACATTTTTTAACTTTGTAAGGATTGCCGTTTTGGCCGGTATATAGGAGTATGAGAGAATTGAAATGTCCCAAGTGCGGAAGTGTTTTTTCCGTGGACGAGGCTGATTACGCCTCGATTTTGAGTCAGGTGAAGGGCGCCGAATTCGACGCCGAAGTGGCGCGTCGCGTCGAGGAACTTAACCGCCAGCATAAGGATGCGATGCGGATCGCTTTGCTGCAGGAGCAGCAGAGGGCGGGGGAGACCCTCCGCGCCCGGGAGGCCGAAATCACGAAGTTGAAGGCTGATGCCCAGCTGGCAAAATCGGCGGCTGAGCTTCGCGAACGCGGGCTCAAGACCGAGTTCGCGGCGCAGATGCAGGTCGCGAAGTCCGAGGCCGCCGTGCGCGAGAACAGCATCAAGGAGTCGTTTGAGGGCAAGCTGAAGGCGGCCGAGGAGCAGGTGGCCTATTATAAGGACCTCAAGACGCGCCTCTCCACCAAGATGGTGGGCGAGACGCTAGAGGTGCATTGCAGCACCATCTTCAACGGCGAGATGCGCCCGATGTTCCCGAACGCCTATTTCGAGAAGGACAATGACGCTTCCGGAGGTTCCAAGGGCGATTTCATTTTCCGGGATTTCGTGGACGGATTCGAATATATCTCCATCATGTTCGAGATGAAGAACGAGATGGACGAGACCGCGACCAAGCACAAGAACGAGGATTTCTTCAAGAAACTGGACGCTGACCGCAACGCCAAGGGCTGCGAGTACGCAGTGCTGGTGTCGCTGCTGGAACCTGACAGCGAGCTGTACAACGGCGGCATCGTGGACGTGTCGTACCGCTATCCAAAGATGTACGTGATCCGGCCGCAGTTCTTCAAGTCGATGATCACCCTGCTGGTGGGTGCTGCGCGCAAGACCGTGGACTACCAGCGGCAGCTGGCCGAGGCGCGCAGCCAGTCGATAGACGTGACCAATTTCGAGGACAAGCTGATGGCGTTCAAGGATTCGTTCGGACGTAACTATCGCCTGGCCAGCGAGAAGTTCCGTACTGCCATCGAGGAGATCGACAAATCCATAGCCCACCTGCAGAAAATCAAGGATGCGCTCATCGGGTCCGAGAACAATCTTCGGATTGCCAACGACAAGGCCGATGCGCTGACTATCAAGAAATTGACCAAGGACAATCCCACGATGAGGGCAAAACTGGAAGAACTGTCCTCAAGGCCTGACTGATGAAAGGGGTGCTGAGGTATACGCTGATGGTTGCGGCGGCTGCGGCGCTGCCGGCCTTGGCCGGCTGCCGCGGCGGCTCCGGCGGAGCCGGGCAGGCCAGCACACGGCAGGCTGCGGCGGAAGCCGCGGCGCCTGCCGCCTCTGCCACCTCTGTCGCCCCCGCGTCTCCCGTGTTCTTAGCGCACACCTCCTTAGCACCCACCTCATTCGCGCCCGGGGACATCGTCCCCTCCGTCGCCGACACCGCCGCTTTCTTCTCCGCCGCCCCCATTGACAGCGCGGTCTTCGCCCGGATGTCCGGCCGGTCCTACAAGGACGGCTGCCCCGTCGCGGTGGAGGACCTCCGGTACCTCCGCGTCCTGCACAAGGACCTCTCCGGCCGGACGCTGGTCGGCGAAATGGTCGCCAACCGCTCCATCGCTGACGACCTTTTGGAGATATTCCGCGTCTTGTATGACACCGGATATCCCATCGAGCGGATGCGACTGATCGACGACTACGACGGCGATGACGAGGCGTCCATGCTGGCCAACAACAGCTCATGTTTCAACTACCGGCGCAAGGCCCACATGAGCTCCGACTCCAAGCACGCTTACGGCGAGGCAGTCGACATCAATCCGCTCTACAATCCCTATTACCGTGTCACGCCCGCGGGCGCGCGCATCGTCGAGCCCGCCTCCGCCGCGCCCTATGTCGACCGCGCCGCGGACTTCCCCTACAAGATCGAGCGCGGCGACCTCTGCCACCGCCTATTCCTCGAGCACGGCTTCCACTGGGGCGGCTCCTGGACCCGCTCCAAGGACTACCAGCACTTCGAGCGCTAGGGGCTTGCGTATGTTCTTGACCACTTGCTTTCATCATTGGCTGCCAATATCGAGCAAGCGCAAAAGTGGCATTTTACGCAAGTAAATGCGGCAGAGGGTACATTGTAATCCCGCCTCTGCCGCGTTTTTGCCTCTGGAAGGCAGAAAGTGCTCTTGCGCTTTATTGCGAAAGCCAATATTCCCTTTCTTCGGAACTATGTCAGCAACTTCAAGTCCTCCGGTTTGAGGAGCAGGGCTTTGGCTAGGCTGGCCGAGCGGCTGGAGATACCTTCCCGGATCATCTTCGCCGCAATGGCCAGGCGTATACGGATATCGACCTTTACGAGGGTTTTGCCGCAGGCGCTGACGCAGTACTCATTGCCAATACGGCGTAGGTCCTGGATGCTTCGGGACTCCAGATAGATGCGATGAATCTCCTGCTTCATGGCCGCCTCATCCTCCCTCCTGACATAGAGGAAAGCGATGAATGTCCTGACAGACTTGAACAGCTGCTCGACAAATACATAATCGATAAAACTCTCCGGCAGGATCCGGCCTTCAGTATCTATCATCCAGTCTTCGGGAAGCTTCATCCTTGTCTCGAACATGCGGTACTGCTCCCTCAGCGACAGGTCTCCCAGACGGCTTGATGCCGGTCGGCTCACTAACTCGGAGAAGTAGATGTTGCCCGAGCCCCAGCGGTATTCTCCCGGCATTTTCCGGTAGAAATCCAGGCAGTTCCTATATACATACATGAACTTGGACAAGGCTTCCTTCGCCGTCCCGACTTTGGTGAGCGCAAGATGCACCCTGGCGAAATACTTCGCAAGACGCATCTGAAGCGATGCCTTGAACCGCCTGGCCCTGCTCTCTTCGCCGCGGACCATAGTATGCAGGTGAGTGTCATTGACTGTGGAGACCAGTACCTTCACACCGACAATCTCAGCGCAGACGGCCACGCTGTTCCATGCGCAGGTCTTGTCCTCGTCCGTGTCGAACGGGATGTCCGCCCGCGTCCCGTCGGAGAATACATGCCAGATGTCCCGGATTTCTTCGTCCTTCATTTTTTTCGTGCAATGTACGCGACCTTATCCATTTACGCAAAATGGAAATGGATAAAGGGAAAAAACGGCCTCGGAGTCATCTGCAATGCCTATAATCTGATATCTTTCCTATTAGTAATCATAGGCCTCCCTCTTCTCAGAAAGGAATGTCTGCCCTGGTTGTCCGCTCAGCCTCAGCCGGTTGCGCGATGCGTTTCGACTATCGAACTCTCTTTGGACGCCAAGTGTCCGCGAGAGCACTTTCGGCGTTTCGCGGCGATAAATGCGGCAGGGGGCACATTGTGATGCCGCCTCTGCCGCGTTTTTGCCTCTGTGAGGCCGGTTTTGCGCTCGGTCGGAATCGGGGGAAGAGCAAGATCGAGGAAGGTGTATCCGAAAAAAGTTAATATTTCTACTAAAAAAATTAGGAGATATGAAAATTATGCCTATATTTGCAGTAGGAGAGAGTGGGTGGAGCCGGAGAGCGCAAGTGGAGGACGGGGCTCAGGAGGCTCATGATGATAGGGAAAATCAATGAATACTGATATATGAAATCAAGACTGACAGCGAAAGAAGAGGACATCATGCAGATTGTCTGGGACAACGGTGACCTGTTCATCAGGGACATCGTTGCGAAGATGCCAGAGCCGAAGCCCAACTACAACACTGTGGCGACGCAGGTCAAGTTTCTGGAGGAGAAGGGATTCCTCGGGAGGAGGCCGATGGCTAACAGTTTCCAGTATACCGCTCTGATCTCCGAGAAGGAGTACCGCGGGTCTACTATCGGGGACGTCGTCGCCAAGTATTATGGCAATTCGTACCTGCAGCTGGTGTCGCAGTTCGTGGAGGATGACAAGATGGACCTGGACGAGCTCAAGGAACTGATCTCTCAGATTGAGATGAACAAGGGAAAGTAATGGTGATTGACAGGGATTGAGCAATGATAACCTTTCTACTATACATTCTCAGAAGCAGCCTGTACCTGGCTGTGTTCTACGCCTTCTTCCTGCTGGTGATGCGGAGGACGTCTCTGTTCCGCTTCAACCGCCTGATGCTTTTGGCGGGAAGTGTCGTCTGCTTCGTGCTGCCGCTGATGCGGCTGCGGGTGGCGGCGGCGACGGAGATGGCGGCGGAATCCGCCATCGTGGGGCCGCTGACGGCTGTCGGCGTTGCGGCGGAGCCGCTCGGCGCCGACGCCCCCGCCGGCACGGCGGCCTTCGTGCTCCTGCTCCTGTACGTCGCAGGAGCCGCCGCCGTGCTCGCCTTTACGGCCGTTTCGGCCATGCGGCTCGCCCGCCTCATCCGCGCGGGCCGCACCACGCAGGAGGACGGCTACCGCCTGACCCTCCTGGACGGCGATGTCTCCTCCTTCAGCTGGGGCCGTCACGTCGTGATGAGCCGCAGGGACCTGGAGACCAGTCCCTCCATCCTGACCCACGAGCGGATGCATGTCAGCAAGCTGCATTCCCTCGACATAGCCCTCTTTACGGCGATCGCGACCCTGCACTGGTTCAACCCGCTGGTCTGGATCACTTACTCCGAACTCAAGCTCCTGCATGAGTACGAAGCCGACGAAGGCGTCATCAACAACGGCATCGATGCAACCCAATACCAACTCCTACTTGTGAAGAAAGCCGTCGGAGAGCACCGCTTCTCCCTGGCCAACGGCTTCCGTCACTCCAAACTTAAAAACAGAATCGCCATGATGATCAAACCCCACACTTCGGGATGGATGCGCCTGGCATACGGCGCCGTCCTCCCTATACTTGCAGTCCTAATGTTCGCCTGCAACCCAGCCCGCGAGCAGCAGGAACCGGAACCTGTGCCTGACTCTTTCCAGATTGCCACAGAAAATGGTGAAGGTTGGAGCAGGAGCTATACCGAGTCGCTTCGGGATGTGATAAACAAGCTCGAAAGTATAAACATCGACGAAAAAGAATTGAAAGTCCTCCGTGACCTGGCCGACCAATACGAAAAGGAAGCCAAGGGCAAGGCAGATGAAGAGACGCTCCGCAGCATCTCCAAGCAGTTCATGAGCAAGGTCAGCAGCATAACCGGCCCGCTCAGGGAGGACAGACCGGATGATGCCGGGAAGACCGTTACAGTGACAAAGGCAGATGTCTCCGATGGCGAGGCCGTTCCGTTCAGTGTCCTGGAAGTCAAGCCTACCTTCAACGGCGAGAGTGCCAATGCTTTCTCTGAATGGGTCAACTCCCATTTGAAGTATCCCGAAGAGGCCAAGGCGGCGGGCGAACAAGGCCGGGTAACCCTTCAGTTCACTATCGGAACTGACGGCGCCGTGAGTAACGTAAAGGTACTGCGCGGTGTAAGCGAGTCACTCGATGCGGAGGCGCTCCGTGTCGTCAGTTCCTCACCGAACTGGGAGCCCGGGCAAGTCAACGGTAAGCCCGTGTCTGTCATCTTCACTTTCCCTGTCGTTTACAAACTGAAGTAGAAAAAGTTTTTAAAAATTCTGCAAAAGTCTTGCATATTAAGATTCCATTCCCTACCTTTGGAACAGAATGAGACTTGAAAGCAACATAGCCAACCTGTTTTTCTGGTGGCGTCTGGGCGAATAGATCGGTCAGACTCTTAAGATGTTGCGCAATGCTCGCCGGAGATTTCCGGGCTGAAATATCAAGGGCTGTCCGATTTGGGGACGGCCCTTTTTTGTGGATAATTATTAATTTGAAATAAATATTAACCTTAACAAACAGACGCATTATGAAACAGAAAAAGTTCATGCTCCCGGAGTCCGAGATTCCGACCCATTACTTCAACATCCAGGCGATCATGCCGAACAAGCCCATGCCGTTCCTGCATCCCGCCACCAAGCAGCCGTTGAAGCCCGAGGACCTTTACCCCATCTTCTGCAAGGCCTGCGCCGATCAGGAGCTCAACCAGACGGACGAATGGATCCCGATCCCGGAAGCAGTGCGCGAGCAGTACGCAGCCTACCGTTGCACCCCGCTCGTGCGCGCCTATGAACTCGAGAAAGCCCTTGGCACTCCCGCTCACATCTATTTCAAGAATGAGAGCGTGTCTCCTGCAGGATCGCACAAGCTCAATTCCGCCATTGCCCAGGCCTATTACGCCAAGGAGCAGGGCATCACGAACCTCACCACCGAGACCGGAGCCGGCCAGTGGGGCGGTGCGCTCAGCTACGCCACCAAGAAGTTCGGCATCGACTGCGCTGTCTATATGGTCAAGGTGAGCTATGAGCAGAAACCTTACCGCCGCAGCATCATGCAGACCTTCGGTGCGGCCATCACTCCTTCCCCGTCCATGTCCACCCGTGCCGGTAAGGACATCCTCACTAGGAACCCTAACGACCGCGGATCCCTTGGCTGCGCCATCTCCGAGGCCATCGAGCTTGCGGTGACCACCCCTAACTGCAAGTATGCGCTGGGTTCCGTGCTGAACCACGTGTGTCTGCATCAGACCGTCATCGGCCTCGAGGCCGAGAAGCAGATGGCCCTGACGGGCGAATATCCCGACATCGTCATCGCCTGCTTCGGAGGCGGCTCCAACTTCTGCGGTATCGCCCTCCCGTTCATGCGCCACAACATCCAGGAAGGCAGGAAGACCCGCTTCATCGCTGCAGAGCCTTATTCCTGCCCGAAGCTTACCCGCGGCAAGTTCGAGTATGACTTCGGCGACGAGGCCGGCATGACCCCGCTCCTTCCGATGTACACCCTCGGCCATACCTTCAAGCCTGCGTCCATCCATGCCGGAGGTCTTCGCTATCACGGAGCCGGCGTCATCCTCTCGCAGCTGATGAAGGACGGTTACATGGAGGCTGTCGATATCGAGCAGAAAGACTCCTTCGCCGCCGGCGTGCTCTTCGCACAGACCGAAGGCATCATCCCCGCTCCGGAGTCCTGCCACGCCATCGCCGCCACCATTACCGAGGCTCTCAAGTGCAAGGAGACCGGCGAGGCCAAGACCATCCTCTTCAACCTCTCTGGTCACGGATTCGTGGACATGGCTGCCTACGACAGCTATTTCTCAGGAGAAATGCAGAACTACCACGTCTCGGACGAGGAGCTCGCAGGGTTCATGAAGAGCGCCGACGCGCTGAACCAGTAGGGGAGGTGATGAACAGCAGCAGCATGGTGATGGCGGCGTTGACCAGAAGGTTCTCGAAGCCCATCTGGTAGCCGCCGAACCAGCGCTCGCTGTTCATTGCAAGGACATAAGTCAGTAGCGGCGAAACGCCGCAAATGAAAGGAACGATCGTGTCGCGGACATTTCTCCGCGACACGATTCCGTATATGAACAGGCCAAGAAGCGGCCCGTAGGTATATCCGGCTATGGTATATACGGCGTTGATGACGCTCTGGCTGCCTATCCAGCGGAATGCGCAGATGATCAGGCCCATGACCACTGCGTTGACGATGTGCGTGCGGAAGCGGACACTGTCCAGCTTCCGCCCCCCGTCGCGGCGGTCGGCCTTGAAGATGTCGAGCGTCATGGACGAAGTGAGGGCGGTAAGCGCCGAGCCGCTGCTGCTGAAGCCCGCCGCGACGAGTCCCAGGACGAACAGCACACCGACCACCGGGGGCATGTACTGCGTGGCGATGGTGGGGAAGAGATTGTCCGCCACGGGAATGTCGAGTTGCATCGAGGCCTTCATCATGTAAAGGAGTACACCCAGGGCAAGGAAAAGCAGGTTCACGGGCAGGAACGCCACTCCATAGGAGAGGACGTTCTTGCGTGCTTCGCGCAGGTTTTTGCAGGACAGGTTCTTCTGCATCATGTCCTGGTCAAGGCCGGTCATCGCCACTGTGGTGAAGAGGCCCGCGAGGAACTGTTTCCAGAAGAAACGCTTGTCGTTGAGGTCGTCGAAGAACCAGGTGCGCGACATCGGGCTCTCCTTGATGGCAGCGCACATGCTCCCGAAATTGAATCCCATCTGTTTGGCTATCAGCCATATGCAAAGTATCACCGTGCCCACCATCGCGAGCGTCTGGAGCATGTCCGCCCAGACCAGCGTCTTCACGCCTCCGCGGAAAGTGTAACCCCAGACGATAAGCATCGTCACGGCTACATTCGCCCAGAAGGGCACTCCCAGCGAGTCGAAGAGGATTAGCTGGAGGATGGAAGCGGTCAGGTACATCCTTACTCCGCAGCCGAGGTATTTCGACACGAGGAAAAGGGCCGATCCGGTCAGGCGGCTGCGCCCGCCGAAACGTTTTTCCAGGTAACCGTATATGCTGGTCATGTCCAGCCGGTAGTACAGCGGCAGCAGCACGTATGCTATGACGACATAGCCCGCGATGAAGCCCAGCACCATCTGGATGTACGAGAACAGCGAGGCTTCGACCATTCCCGGCACCGACACGAATGTCACGCCGGAAATGGAGGTCCCGACCATCGAGATGGCGACTATCCACCAGGGCGACTTGCGGCCCCCGTCGAAAAAGTCTTTTCCTCGCGCCTGCTTCCTCCGGCCAGCTGTGACGGCGCTGACGAGGAAGAGCGCGAGGAAGTAACAGAGGATGACCGCCAGTACCGCCCCGGTTTTCATGGACTTATTCTTTGACCGGGAGTAGGGAGGAATACCCTCCGTCGTGGTAGAGGTTCTGCATCGTGACCTTGCGGGTAAGGTCGGAGAAAAGCGAGATGACATAGCCGGCGCAGTCTTCCGCCGTGGCGTTGCCGAGCGGGGAGATGCGGTCGGCGTATCCGACCATCTCGGTCATGCCGTCGATGCCCTGTCCGGCCGTAGTCATGGTCGGGGACTGGGAGACGGTGTTGATGCGGACATGCTTCTCACTGCCGTAGAGCAGGCCGAAATTGCGGGTGATGGACTGGAGCATCGCCTTTGCGTCGGCCATGTCGTTGTAACCGGGCATGGCGCGGTCGGCGGCGATGTAGCTCAGGGCCACCACGGAGCCCCATTCGTTCAGCGCGTCCTTCTTGTACAGCGTCTGGAGGAGCTTGTGGAATGACAGGGCGGAGATGTCCACGGTCTTCTGGAAGAAGTCATAGTTCACGTCCGTGTAAGGCCGGCCCTTGCGGATGTTGGGAGACATGGCGACCGCGTGGAGGACGAAGTCGAACTTCCCTCCGAAATGCTCCATGGCTCCGTCCACCAGGGCTTCGAGGTCCGCCACGGAAGTGGCGTCCGCGGGAATCACGACGGTGCCGCACTGCTCCGCGAGACGGTTTATCTTGCCCAGGCGGATGGAAACGGGCGTGTTTGTCAGAACGATCTCCGCGCCTTCGGCGACGGTAAGTTCCGCCACCTTCCAGGCGATGGACTTGTCGTTCAATGCGCCGAATATCAGACCTTTGCGGCCTTTCAAAAGTTGGTATGCCATATCTTATTCCTTATTTACAAGATAGAATGACAGGTCGCCCTTGCAGGCGAGCTGCCTCTCGACGGTGGCTACGGCCTCGACGACGATGACGGTGCTGCGCTTGACCTTGAGGCTTGCGTTCACCACTACGGTGTCGCCGGGCTTGACCACCCGCTTGAAGCGGATCTTGTCGAGCCCTGCGTACAGGGCGAGCTTGCCGTCGAGCTCGTCCTTCATCAGAAGGATGCTCGACTGGGCCATGATCTCGCAGAGGATCACTCCCGGGACAATGGGATTGCCCGGGAAGTGACCGTTTACGAATTCTTCCTTGCCCGTGACGGTGTATTCGGAGACCACATGGTTCTCCTCGACCAATTCGGACTTGTCCACCAGGAGCATAGGCTCGCGGTGGGGCATATATTGTTTAAGTTCTTCTCTTAACATCCTTGAGACCGGTTGAGACGCAAAGATAATAAATAATTGAAACTACCTGTACATGAACCTGCGGATGCTGCCCTTGGGAGTTTTGGCGAAAGGCTCGAAACGGAGCTCATAGTCGTTCACCGCGGAATAGGAGGGGAGCTTGCCGTTCAGGGCCACGATGTTCTGGCGCATGACAGCGTCGAGGCCGTCAGAGCCGAGACCGGCCTTGTCGAGGGCGTCCATGTTGGGTACGACAAGGGCTACGATGCGATGCTCGCGCTGCAGAACTATGGATTCTGCGACATAAGGGAGCTCGTTGAGCACCACCTCGACCTCCTCGGGATAGACATTCTGTCCGTTTTCGGTCAGGATCATGTTCTTGGACCTTCCGAGCAGGAAGACGTTGTTGTCCTTGTCCACCGTACCGATGTCTCCGGTATGGAACCAACCGTCTTTCAGCACTTCGGCCGTGGCTTCGGGATTCTTGTAGTAGCCTTTGAAGACTACGTCCCCCTTGACCAGGAGTTCTCCGGCGACATTCTCAGGGTCGGGAGAGTCGATACGGACTTCCATTACCTCGGGGATGTATTCTCCGCAGGATTTGGGTATGTATTTGCCAAGCTTTCCGTAGGAAACGATGGGGGCAAGTTCAGTCAGGCCGTAGCCGGTGATGAACGGAACCTTGAGCTTGTATACGAACAGGGATTCCACCTCGGAGGGGATGGCCGATCCGCCGGTGGCGAACACTTCGATATTGCCTCCCATCGAAGCCATGAGCTTGTCGCGGAGCATCTTGCAGAACTCCGGATGATTTTTGTAATCCGCCAGTTTGGCCTTGCCTTCGGGTGTGTTGATATCGGCTCCGAGGACGTATTCGGAGAATTTGACGAAGATCAGGGGAACACCGTAGAAGATACGGGGCTTGACCTCCATGAGCGCGTCCTTGACGTTCATCGGGATGGGCGGAATACCCAGCACAGTGACGTGCATTCCCTGGGTAAGGGGGATGACCACGTCGCACATCAGACCGAAGCTGTGGGCGTGCGGCAGCAGGCTTAGGTAGTTCTCTCCCTTGTGGAAGGGAAATCCCGGGGTGATGGCCTGGACGTTGGCGGTGTCGTTGCGGTAGGTCAGCATCACGCCCTTGGGGTTGCCGGTGGAACCGGAAGTATAGAGGATAGCGCAGACATCGTCGAGATCGACGTCGGCGACGCGGAAGTCGGACGGTTTCATCCCTTCGGGATAACGTTCCGCGAGGAGGTTTGCGCCTTCCCTGTATATCTCGCCCACGCCTTCGCGGCTGGCGAGGATCTCGCCGGTGGCACAGTCGAGGACGCACAGGACCTGCGGCATCTGCTCGAAGTCCATGGCATCGAAGGTCCTTTTTTCGGTATAGAGGATCTTGCTGTCGGAATGGTTGACTAGCCTCTGCGTGTCCGCAGGAGTGAATGCGTTATAAAGTTCGACGGCTATATAGCCCTTGCAGACGGCTGCGTAATAGAGGGAGGCGCCCAGGGCGCAGGGGCGGGCGTTGATGGCGACCTTGTCGCCGCGCTTCAGCCCCGCCTTTTTCCAGACAAGGTCCAGGGTGTCGATGCGTTCTGCCAGTTCACGGTAGGTGATGGTGGATTTGCGGAAGTCGGACAATGCGGGATTATCCCAGTTGTCGCGGACCGCACCTTCGAAAATCTTGATGAAATTGTCAATTCTGATCATTTCCGGTGGTTTTGGTTTCTCGGGCAAAGTTACTGAGTAAAACACCCCCGGAACATCCATATATTCAAGTTCGGGTGGAATCGCCGGATACTTGGTGAATCCTGCGGTTTTGTGGCTTTATTGCGTGTGGAGTGGCCACTTTTATGGGCTATAATTGAAAAATCGGAAAGATTTTGTAGTTTTGGAAACTTTTATTGTATGAATCGGTGCGCTTATGCAGTGTCATTTTTGCTCCTTGCACCACCGGCGAGGCGATACGCCGGTCATTTCCGTGAATTTCTTGACGAGCTGGGTGTCGCTTACGAATCCCGTCCTGGCGGCTATGGAACCCAGCCGCTCTTCCGGGTGCAGCCTGATCTCCCTTTTGACGGCCTCAATCCTCAGCCCATTGACATAGCTCCTGAAGGTCGTTCCCTTGACATCCCTGATTACAGCCGACAGGTAAGTCCTGTTGGTATTGAGCGCTGATGCTGCGCTTTCAAGCGAAAGATGCGGGTCGAGGAACGCTTCCCCTTCCTCCATGTATGCCGTCAGGCGCCCTCCGAGTTCCTCCAAGGTGCTTTTGTCATCGTCTTCAGTATTGTTACCTATCGCGACTTGCTGCCGTCCGTATTTGGCCCCGAGTACCAGGGCGATACTGGCGAGAGTCGCGAGGACTATCCCAAGGAGCAGTATGAAGGCGTCGAACATTGCAGGAGGCGTATTATTGCTGAAAAGTAGTCATTTTTTTTGGATTTAATTATATTTGTAATGAGTGATAGTCCGGATATGAAGAAATTTAGTTTTAAGAGAATAGGCATCATCGCCCTGGCCGTCGTCATCTTCCTGCTCGCCCTCAGGTTCATTTTCTACCGTGAGACGCTCTGGATAGGACTTGCCCTGCTGCTCATAGGCCTTATAGGCTTTCTCGTATGGAAGGCGTTCGTCAAGAATGGCCGCGAGGACCTGCGCCGTTCGGAGCGCAAGGGGAAGGAACTTGAAGAGGAGGTTACAAACCTCCGGAAACAGATAGCGGGACTGTACAGGGAGCTCGAGGAAAAGGGCCGTTCGCCGCTCAATGTCGTCGAGCTGTCCCCCATATTACATCTGGCTGTGATGAACATCGACTCTTCCTTCGTCCGCACTTATATCCGTGAGGACGAGGATGCCGGCCTGACCTTCAACGGGGCTCTCAGGGCCGACATCTGCGCCGAGTACGGCATCAAGCTGGAGGAAGTGGGATTCCGTTACGATGCCGTGAACAATACGCTTTATCTTGCCGACTTCCGTCCCGGGTTGATTTCCTTCTCGAAGAAGCAGCTGAGCTGGGAGATCGCCAACAGTTTTGCATCCCGTTCCATACTGGGCAGGAATTTCGTCTCCGCGAGCAATCCTGCCGCCAAGGCTTATACCGCGAAGATGTGCAAGGAACTGCGGGACGATCTGGAGAAAGAGATTGACGACCGGAAGATTGCCGAGTTCGAATGGCTCTCGCCGATGATCTCGCAGCAGGTGACTGACATGCTGAAGATGCTTGTCGGCCGGCCCGGACTGAGCATCGTCACCATGGAGGGACGCCCGGAGGGTGACTATCTCTCCTTCCCCGAGTTCCGCAAGCAGATAGCTGCACAGGTCCCGCAACAGATTGAAAGCTAACTCTTTTCAAATATGACTAAAACTATAGCCGCTATTGTCCTGACGGCCGTGCTGGCCGTCGTCCAGTTCCCTTCCGTGGCTCGTACCGTAAATTCCACGCGTGTGGACGACGGCGGAAGGGGGCCGTACAAGGCCGTCATCGTCGAAGAC
>JBGUGW010000093.1:0-3506 GCA_045111695.1 Candidatus Cryptobacteroides sp.
CCTCTCAACGTCGTCGAAGCCACGGACGTCGAGCTTCAGGTCTTCGAAAATCTCGTCCCCGGAGCTCTCCGATATTCGCTCGCGGAGCATCGTGGCGTTGCGGAGGATGCCGGACTCCTGTGCCTGGCGCACGACGGTGGTGAGTTCGGAGAAACGCACCCCACCGAAGCCCTCCATGTAGGCCTTCGACAGCGCCGGACTGCAGTCCAGCCCCACAGGGGGCAGCTGGGCGGCGTCGCCGACCAGTATCAACCGACAGTCCGCGCCGGAGCGCACGAAACGCACGAGGTCCTCCAGGAGATTGCCCGTGCCGAAGGCGGTGGAGGACTGCCGCTGCACCTCCTCGATGCCTACCAGTGACACCTCGTCCACGACAAAGAGCGTGTCCTTGGCCTTGTTCGGCGAGAGGGAGAACTGGCCGAAGCCGTCGCTTCCGACGGACTTCTGCCGGTAGATATGCTTGTGTACAGTGAAAGCCGGACGGTGCGCATAGGACGACAGCACCTTGGCGGCGCGGCCCGTCGGGGCCAGGAGCACGCACGGGACGTGCATGCCCGTCAGGGACGCGATGACCGCCGCCAGCGCAGTAGTCTTGCCGGTACCGGCATAGCCGTTCACGACGAGTATGTCGGCGTCGTCACTGGTGACGAACTCTCCGACATCGCGCAGCATCCGGTCCTGGCACGGGGTCGGTTCGTAGTCGAGGTGAGACAGGAAGTCCCGGTATAGGAATGCCCCCCGGTCCATCATCTCCTTTTCCGGGTGAACATCATCGAGATCACGGCCAGCACCGGATAGATCTCGATACGGCCGAAGAACATGTTCATCGAATAGAGTATCTTGGCGGCATCGGGCACGCTGTTGTAGCTGCCCATGGTGCCGAGCTCCTCGAGGGCGGGGCCGACATTGGTCAGCGTACTGACGGATGCGGCGAAGGCGCTGTGGGTATTGACGCCGTAGATTAAGCTCAGGAAGACGGACACCGCCAGCAGGATGGTGAAGAGCGAAACATAGAGAAGCTGGGGCATCAGGTCCTCCTCGCGGACGGAATGCTTGCCGATGCGTATGCTGCTGACCTCGGACGGGTGCAGGGCCAGGCGGACCTGGCGCGCGATGGCCTTGACCAGCATCACGAAGCGGTCGGACTTGATGCCGCCGGCCGTAGACCCTGCCATACCGCCTATCAGGCCAATGAACAGGGTGATGACGCCGGCGGACAGCGGCCACGAGGCGTTGTCCACGATGGCGAAGCCGGTACTGGAGCCTATGCAGAGCACTTGGAAAGCGCTGTGCCACAGCGCGTCACCCCAGCTGGCCTCATACCCACCGGGCTTGAGGATGAGCGTCAGCAGGACGGTGAACAGCAGGAGCTCGAAAGTGTAGAACTTCAGGATGGGGTTGTTGAGCGGCTTGAACGAGCGCGTCGCGAAAGCCATGTAAACAAGTCCGAAATGGATCGAGGCCAGATACATGAAGACCATCGTCAGGCCCTCGATGAGGCGCGAGTCGAAGGCGGCGATGGAGAGGTTCTTCGAGCTGAAGCCTCCCGCCGCACATACGCTGAATGCGTGGTTGACGGCGTCCAGGGGCGACATCCCCGCCAGCATGTACAGCAGGAAAGCCGCGAAGAACAGGCCCAGGTACACGGTCGCAAAGACGATCACGATCTTGTTGGCCCGGACGTTATAGCTGTCCTTGGACAGCGAAGACAGCTCCATGTTGGTGAGTCTGAGTCGGATAGGGCTGGACGAAGGAATGATGAGCAGCAGGAACACCACTACTCCCAAGCCTCCGATGAAATGCGTCGCGCTGCGCCAGAAGAGCAGCGAGTCGGGCAGCGACTCGATGTCGTCGAGTATAGTCGCGCCCGTGGTCGTGAAGCCCGAAACGCTCTCGAACCAGGCGTTGGTCACTGTGAAAGGACCTCCCCAGAGGGCGTACGGCAGCATACCGAAAAGGAACGACAGCAGCCACGACAGGACGATGATCATGTATCCGTCCTTGAGGGAGATGACGGAGGTGCGGCGTACGAAGATGAACGGGAATATGCCCACGGTGAAGGTGATGACGAACGAAATGAGCAGCGCGGCCAGCGCGCTGTCATTGCCCTTCGCCACCGATACCAGGACCGAAAGGAGCATGAACAGCGCACTCACCAGGAGTGCGAAGCCCACATTACGACTTATCGCCTTAACGTTCATCCTTGTCCAGAGTGCTGTTCCTGAGGGCGGTCAGCCGCTTGCGCAGCTGCTGGTTCTCACCGGCGAGGTCGGAAATGCCGGAGTTGAGCTCGGAGAGCTGGTCGTCACCCTCGAAGTTGTAAGTGTATTTCTTGCCGTAGGAACGGTAGTCCCTCAGCGATCCAAGCATCTTGTAGATGGGCCTGACGTAGTAGACCATGATGAAGAAGAGGAGCAGGACCACCAGTATCAGTCCCGCGAGGACGGCCACGAGGCCGGGGATGATGCTGCGGTAGAATCCGCGCTCAAAGGTCTCGGAATTCTTCTTGAGGTCGTTGTACATACCGGCGCTCAGCGCGTCGATGTCGCTGCGCAGGCGGTTGAACTTGGGCTGCAGGCGGTCGAAGTACCAGGTGCGGGAGTCGATGAAGTCGGACAGGAGCACGTCCTCGAACTCGAGGGTGGTGAGCATGTAGGCGGCATAGGAGTACATGACCGAGTCGGCGAGGGGAAGCAGGCTGACCGAAGTGAGGTTCTTCTTCAGGCTGTCGCAACGGGTCACGAACTCCTCCTGGTTGAAGGTCGGCAGCAGGGCCTGCTCGTCGCCGATCACGGACAGGATGTCGAGATTGTAGCGGTCGGTCACCTCCGAGAGCTTCTGAGCGACGTTGATGGAATTGATGTTGTCGGCGATCAGGCCGGACACATAGGAGCTCATCCGCCGATACTCCATCAGCGAGATGATGCTGGAAATGACCAGGATGACGGCGATGGCGCTGAGACTGAGCGTCAGCTTGGCCCCCAGCGATAGATGCCAGGCCGCAATCCGGTTTCTTATCTTGCCCAAAAACATAATAGCCTTGTATATCAATTTACAAAGTTAGCAAATAATCCGAAAATGTCGCACGTTCCCCTCATTTCAAACACCCTTATGAAAATTTTTACTCAAAAGTGTTGCATTTTACAATATTTTTATAAATTTGCACTCAACATAGACGTAAAATTATGAACAAATATTTCTTCAGCGAGACGGACAGCAAGAATGCAGCGCTCAAGAGGCAGATCATAAAACTCTGCATCGAATCCGGCAGCTACAGCATCGCCGACCTGAGTTCCAGGATCAATGCCAGCGTACCTACGGTCACCAAGCTCATCAACGAGCTCATCGAGGAGGGTTTCCTCCAGGACCTCGGCAAGCAGGGCACTTCCGGCGGCAGGCGGCCGTCCATCTTCGGTCTCAATCCCGATGCCGGCTTCTTCGTGGGAGTGGACATCGCGCGCCAGCATTTCCATATCGCCATCTGTGACTTCAAGGGCGAGCTCATC
>JBGUGW010000094.1:0-4709 GCA_045111695.1 Candidatus Cryptobacteroides sp.
ACGGTCTCGTCGAGGAACTCAGTGTCCTCCTGGAGGATAAAGTTGAACACGGACTGCTGGCCGACCGGAACGGTCTGGGTAGCATAACCGATGCAGGAAACAGAGATGTTGGCACCGGCAGGAACGTTGAGGGTGAATGCACCGTCAGCGTTGGTGACAGTTCCGATCGAGCTGTTGCCCACGACCATGACCGTGGCGCCGATGACAGGAAGTCCGCTGCCGTCGACAACCGTTCCGCTGATGGGGCGGTTCTGGCCATAGGCCAGTGTTCCCATCAGGCACATGACGGAAGCCAGAACGACAGCCGCCACTTTCTTGAAAACTTTTCTTGTCATAAATCAGTAGTTAATAATATTGGTTAGGGTAAATGGCATACCTCACGGAGCCGGGCGGCTCCGCGAACACTGATTTAAGACGTGAAGTTGTGCAAAATTAGAGAAAACCATTCTAAAATGTTTAAATGAATCCTCTTTTTTCTTTTGATAATGGTTCATTTTCGTGCAAAACACCTGGGATTCACATATAAATAAAAATGGAGAAGATCTGACGGAGGTGTCAAATCTGACACTACGGTCAAAAAAACGGTACGATGAATCAATTTTAATATTATTATTTCTATCTTGCGACGGAATTAAAAGTCCGGGATTTAAAAAATTGATTCATGAGACGCATTACCGCACTCGTATCCATGCTTTTTCTGCTGTCAGGGACTTGTCTGGCTGCAAACGAACAATATTGGTTCAACCACTATCAGACTAAGGACGGACTGCCGAGCAATACCATCTACGCGGTAGTGCAGGACAAGTACAATTTCATATGGGTGGCTACCCGTGACGGCATCTGCCGTTTTGACGGCCGCGGCTTCGTCAAGCTCGGGGACGACAGTCCCAACGGCCTGACCTCCGGGATGACTCCTGCCCTGTGCATGGACGACGAGGGAGGACTGTGGTTCGCCAACGGAAACGGCGTTGGTTGTTATAACATTGATACGGGCAGCATACTTTCTCTCGGACGCCTGGAGGAGAATGACATCAGGTACATCTGCCAGGACGCATTCGGAAACATCTGGTTCCTGTCCTCCAACATGTACCGGTACAACAAGTCATCGGGAATCGTATCAAAATACATGGCCGCCGACTATTTCGTACCAGTTTCGATGACGACGGACAGTTTCGGCACCATCTGGGTATCTTCATCCGAAGGAGGCCTTTACCGTTATGACAACCGGACGGACCGCTTCGATCTCCAGGAGCAGGGCGGAATCAACCTTATAGCCGGCACATCGTCAGCAAGCATCCTCGCATCTACCACAGGCAATGATGTCATCCTCCTGGACCCTGAGACCGACAATGCCAGAATAGTCTTCCATTATGACGAGCCACGGAGCATCCTTTGCCTTCTGGAGCGCGTTTCGGGCGAGTTCTGGATAGGGACGGAGACCGGTGTTTTCGTCTGCTCTGACAGGGACAGGACCGTAACACACATACAGGAGTCCGCCTCGGACATGCACGCCATTTCGGCCAGCTATGTCATGAAGCTTACGGCCGACCGTGAGGGAAATGTCTGGGCCGGAACTTTCTACAAGGGACTCAACCTCTGGCTGGACAAACGCGATTCATATCAACTATTCTATGTAAATGACGCCCCCGGATCCATCCGCGGCAGCATTGTCAGGTCCATCTGCCCCGCACCATCTGGAGGCCTCTGGATAGGCACCGAGGACGGCGCGCTCGAGTTCTTCGATCCCAAAACGCGTGAGATGACGCATTTCTCGGAGCCGAAGGGAGCATTCTACAACATACAGGACGTGAAACGCGTTGGAAACGAACTCTGGATAGCCACCTATGGAAACGGACTGTTCAGATACCGTCCTGACCAGAGAAAGATCGTCAGCCACTACAGCTTCCCCAACGACCATGTCATACGCCAGTATGAAATGAAGGACGGCAAGATTGTCGTGGGTACCCACGAAGGACTCTTCGTGTACAATCCCGATAAGGATGCATTCGACAAGGTCGATGCTCTCGGAGATTATTTCATCCACGCCCTTTTCCAGGACAGCAGGGAGAACCTCTGGGTAGGAACCTACGGAAGCGGCATCTGGCTTATGGACAAGGAGCTGCGCCTCATCCGCAGGGTCAACACCTCCAACGAAGGACAGGGTATCAAGTCCAATCATATCACTTCTTTCCTGGAGGACAGCGGCAACAGGATCTGGATCACCACTGAAGGCGGCGGCCTCACTTTCACTTCCCGTGACTGGACGACGGACAAGCTGGGTCTCCGCAACCTCACGAAGGCCGACGGTCTCCCCTCCAATGTCACCTGCGCCATCGCTGAGGACAGGGACGGAAAGCTCTGGGTGTCCACTACCCACGGTCTGGCACAGCTGGACCCCGAGACCGAGAGATTCTCCACCTCGTATTTTGACGAATCGCACGTTACCGTCAATCAGTATTCATACGGAGCCGCATATACGGCACCCAACGGCACCGTCTACATGGGTTCGACCGACGGCCTTACCGCCTTCTCCCCCGCCCTGCTGAAATCACAGGCGTCCAACAGCGACCTCATGATCACCGGCATCACGGCCAGGACACTCGACAAGGAGACGCAGCTGTCGACTCCCGGCCATTCCTATTATACTTCCGACCGCATCAAGGTCAAGTACGACGACATTTCCACACTCGAGATAGGATTTGGTGCTCCGGTCTATTCCAGCATCCTGACCTCGCAGTTCGAGTACTCCCTGAAGCACGGAGGCAAGACCCTCCGGGGAACGACCTCCGGCAACAGCGCCACTTTCACCGGCATCGAGCCGGGCCGTTATGTCTTCAATGTCGGAATAATCGGAGATGAGCGCCCCGAGGCGCACAAGACCCTTGAGATTGCGGTACAACCTCCTCTGTTCCAGACGCTTCTGGCCAAGGTCCTTTATTTCTTCCTTGCGCTGGGGCTCCTTTACATCGCAATCAACGCGTTTGGACGCAGGAGGAAACTCGAGCGCGAGAGCCAGATGGCAAGGATGGAGAATGACAAGCAGAAGGAGATATACGACGCCAAGATCAAGTACTTCACCAACCTCACGCACGAGATCCGCACTCCCCTCTCCCTGATCAAGATGCCCCTTGACAAGATAATTGCCAGTGAAGGCTACAAGGAGAGCGCCAAGGAGGACATGTTCACCATCCAGGCAAATGCTTCCAGGCTCCTGGAGCTCACCAACCAGCTCCTCGACCTGCGCAAGATGGAGCAGAAGGAACTCAAGCTGAACTTCACAGAAGAGGATATGAAGGCCATCCTGCGCAAGTCCTGTGACTATTTCACCACCACCGTGCAGGAAAGGCACATCGCGATGGACATCGACGTGCCGGAAGGCCCGGTCATGGCCATGTGCGCTCCCGACAGCATCCAGAAGATCCTCACCAATCTCATCTCCAACGCTGTCAAATACGGGAAGAACCGTATCAGGATAAGCCTGTCGGAAGACGAGGCCGGGGGCAAAGTAATCTTCCGCGTGGACAGCAACGGTCCCATCATAGCAGAAAAGGACAGGGAGAAGATCTTCGAACCGTTCTACCAGGTCAAGATGTCCAACGACCAGATAGCAGGCAGCAAGGGTACCGGGCTCGGACTCCCGTTCGCCAGGACCCTCGCTGAACTCCACAACGGGCGCCTCTACCTCGACGAGAACAGAAAGGACGTCAACTCATTCGTGCTTGTGATTCCCAAGGAACAGGCGGAACAGGCCATCCTCAAGGAGGAAGGCGCGGAGAAAGAGAGCGGAGACATGGCTTTCGAGATTGACAACACCCGTCACACCATACTCGTTGTCGAAGACTCTTCCGAGATGAGGTATTATCTCGGCAAGGAACTGTCAGGCGAATACAACACCCTGCTCGCATCCAATGGCGAGGAAGGACTCAGGATGGTCCAGGAGCAGAAAGTGGACCTCGTTATCAGCGACATCATGATGCCCGTCATGGACGGGTGCGAACTCTGCAACCGCATCAAGAGCGACGTCGAACTCTGCCACATCCCTGTCATCCTCCTCACGGCGGCAGTCGGCGTGGAGACGCGCATCGAGACGCTGCGCATGGGTGCCGACGGCTACATCGAGAAACCATTCTCGATCGACCTCCTGAAGGCAAACATCGCCAACCTCTTCAAGAACAAGGAGATATCCTTCAAGCAGTTCACCGAATCCCCGCTGTCGCACTATAGCAGCGTCACCGCCGGCACCGTGGACAACGAGTTCATGGAGAAACTGCATTCGGAAGTCATGAAGCACCTCTCCGAGCAGGACCTCAACATCGAAGCCCTCACCACCATCCTCGGCACCAGCAAGTCGACGCTCTATCGCAAGATCAAGGCCAATACCGGCCTGAATATCAACGAGTATATACGACTCTGCCGCCTCAAGGAGGCGGCAGAGATGCTGTCTTCGCAGAAATACCGGATCAACGAGGTGGCTTACCTTGTAGGTTTCTCGTCACCTTCCTACTTCACTACAAGCTTCCAGAAGCAATTCAACATTTCTCCATCAGCTTTCGTTAAGCGGATCCGGCAGGAAAAATAGTCATTAGACCACCTCGAAAGCAACGGCCTTGAGGTCCTCGTCCCTGGACGAAGAACCGTAGAGAAGCTGGTACTTGCCGGGCCTTACGGAGAGCTCGTCGATGCTTGCGTCATAGTACTCGAAGGCGCCC
>JBGUGW010000095.1:0-3034 GCA_045111695.1 Candidatus Cryptobacteroides sp.
GGGAGTTCTGCATCGGCTGCGCCGGAGGCCTCAATACCAAGATCACCTTCAAGTACGATACGGAGAACCGCAAGGAAGGTTATGAAAGGCTGAAGCTCTCGATCTCCGGGGCTATAGGCGGCCATAGCGGAGAGGACATCAACAAGGAACGCATGAATACCGTGCAGCAGATGGCCCGTTTCCTTTACGGCGAGCTGCCTTACGGGTTCCAGCTTCTGCTTATCAAGGGCGGCAACAAGCCTAACGCCATCGCGCGCGAGTGCGAGGCCGTGATTGCCGTTCCCGACCTTGAGGCCACGGCCGCGCGTTTTGCGGCTTTCGGCCGCGATGTCAAGGCCGAGTTCGCCGTCAGCGACCCTGACGTGGTCTTCAGCTCCGCGCCGGCCTTCCTGAACGAGAAGGCTATAGACGGCGATTGCACCCGCAGGCTCATCACCTCGCTCTTCACCTGCCCTCATGGAGTTCAGGCCATGAGCCAGGAGATCAAGGGCCTCGTGGAGACCTCCACCAACCTCGCCTCGGTCCGCATGACCGAGCATGGCGAGGTGACGGTAGTGACGAGCCAGCGCAGCTCCATCACCTCCGCCAAGAGGATGATCGCTGCAAAGGTCCGCGCCAATTTCGAGGCTGCCGGAGCCGAGGTCATACATCAGTATGAGTATCCCGGCTGGAAGCCTGATACACAGTCGCATATCCTGCATGAGTGCGTGGAGTCCTACAAGCGCCTCTTCGGCGTCGAGCCGATAGTCAAGGCTATCCACGCCGGTCTCGAGTGCGGGCTTTTCCTTGAGAAATTCCCCGACCTCGACATGATTTCCTTCGGCCCCACCCTCCTTAGCGTACATGCGCCGGGCGAGAGGATGGACCTCGCTTCGCTGGACAAGTTCGTCGCCCTCCTCGAGGACGTCGCCGTCAATTTCAAGTAGGATGAGACTGCTGGCCCCCTCCATACTCTCCGCCGATTTCCTGCATCTGGAGAAGGACATCCGCCTGGTCAACGACCATGCGGACATCATCCATTTCGATGTTATGGATGGCACACTCGTGCCGAACATCTCGTTCGGTTTCCCCGTACTGGATGCCGTGGCGCGCATCGCTGAGAAGCCGATGGACGCCCACCTGATGATCATCAATCCGGACAAGTATTTCGAGCGTTGCGCCAAGGCGGGGGTGAGCATGCTTTCCTTCCACCTTGAGGCCGCGAGAAAGGCCCGCAAGAGCCCCGCAAGGCTGCTTGACAAAGTCCGCAGCCTCGGGATGAAGGCTGGTCTCGCCATCAATCCCGACATTCCCGTCGAGGACGTGTTCCCTTATCTGGACCACGCCGACTATATCCTCGTGATGTCGGTGTTTGCAGGTTTCGGCGGGCAGAAGCTTGTTCCCGAGACTTACGACAGGGTAAGGGCCGTCAAGGCTGAGATCGTCCGCAGGGGGCTTGACTGCCTCGTGCAGATAGACGGCGGGGCGGACGAGTCCAACGCCGTCCCGCTGTTCGAAGCGGGAGTGGATATCGTGGTGGCGGGCAGTGCCGTGTTCAAGAGCCCTGACCCGGTGGCGACGATCGCCGCTATGAAGGGAGATTGAAGACGTACTCTTTGAAACATTCATCCAGATACCGCCGACCTTCGGCGGTATTTGTTTTTTCGGCGCATGCCGAAAGGATGTCGCGGAACCGTACCAGCTCCGCGGAGGGATCATAATGGGCTCCTGTCATCTGGGCGATGGAAACGGGGTTGGGGAGATCCGCGGGGAATTCCGTCTGGTTGAGGTTGAGGCCTATGCCGATGATGCTGGAGACTATGTCGGAGCCGTGTAGTATGTTCTCTATGAGGATACCGCAGATCTTCCTGTCGCCGGTATAGATATCATTGGGCCATTTAATGCGGACGGATATGCCTTTTTCCTCAAGGTAGAGCCTCAGGGCGAGGGTTATGGTCTCGGTGATGGTCAGCGCGTCGCGGGCCGCGAGCGGGGCAAGACCCTGCTCCCCGAACTTCAGCACAACGCTGAAAGTGAGGTTCTCGCCGGGCAGGCTGTGCCATTTGTGGTCGCCCTGCCCGCGGCCCGCGGTCTGACAGCAGGCGGCTATGACTGACAGATTGTCAAGGTCCCGGATCAGTCTCCTGGCCTCGTCATTGGTCGAATCGACGGTATCATACCATCTTATGTCTGTCAGTTTTTCCATTGGTGTTTTTTTTGTTATATTTGTTTGCAAATTTAACACTTTTCAAGATTATTATATGATTACACACGACCTTCGCGTCATCGCGGATGCCATTCTCGACAAGAAAGGGCAGAACGTTGTTTCCCTTGACCTCAGACCCGTCGGTTCCTCCATCGCCGACTATTTCGTGATCTGTGACGGAGGCTCCACCACCAATGTCGGAGCCATCGCCGACAACATCATGAAGATGGCCCGCGAGGAGCTCGGCATGAAGCCGCTGCGCACCCAGGGCCTGGAGAACGACTTCTGGATCATTCTCGATTACGGGCATATCGTCGTGCACGTCTTCCTGACCCAGTACCGCGAGTTCTACCGGCTCGAGGACCTCTGGGCCGACGCTCCCAAGAAGGTTTACAAGGAGAGGAGGAAGCCGGCGGCGAAAAAGGACGCAGAGGCAGAAGACTGATACCATATGGCAGAAAACACTGGAAACAACGACAGGAAGGACGAAAAGGACCCTAAGCGGAAAGTTGTCCGCGTCAAGGTCAATTTCTCCTGGTTCTACATCCTCCTGATCCTCGCCATCGGCTGGATGCTGTTCAGCCAGAACGGCACGCAGCCGGCCAAGATCGAGTGGGCGGAGGTGCAGTCCATCTTCCGGCAGGGAGACATCAAGGAGATCCATTTCGTCCGCAACGACTATAAGGGCACCATCACCATCAAGCCCGACCGTCTGGCCAAATACGCCGACAAGTATCCCGGAGGGCAGGTCCCGTCCCGTTCCCCCCATCTGACCTTCCTGGTATCGGCGCGTTTCGACGCCGAGAAGGAGTTCGGTGAACTCAACGCCTCGCTCCCCGAGGACCAGCA
>JBGUGW010000096.1:0-2994 GCA_045111695.1 Candidatus Cryptobacteroides sp.
GGCAGCTATGCTCTCAAGCTGCTCCCTGGTCATGGTACTCAGTTCAAACAGAGTGTGTGGCATTATTATGATTTTGTAGGATAAGATGGCGTCCGAAAAAGGACGGCACTTGAAGATTTCGCTACAAAGATAGCGAAAAAAACTAATTATCCCAATAACTGCTGCTCTTCTTGAACTTCAGCAGGTCGGACAGGGTGGAGGAATTGGCGGCTATGCGGAAGCTGTATGACTTCCACTGGCCGGTAGGAACCCATGATACCGCAATGTTGAAGCAGTGCAGGTCGTATGTGGCGCTGAACTGCGTAGTCGTGATCTTCAGGGCCATCAGGTCGAAGCCGGAACTTGCCGTCAGCGCCAGCTTCGGTGTCAGCTTGAGGTTGCCGGAAAGGCTGAGGGTCTGCGTATACCTGTTCTTGACGGTAAGCTGATTGTTGGTATAAGCATACGACTTGGAATAGTTGAAGGAATAGCTGAAGTTGAGGGACCAGGGGCTGTTGGGGTTGGTATAATACAGCCACCCGCCGGGAATGTATTCCCCCGTTACGGGGTGATAGTAGATCCTCTGGTAATAGTCGGTCGCCGAGCCGCTGCCCCGTCCGTCATCACCGTTAATGCTGCCTTTTCCATTCAGTGCATATGACATGGACGCGCTGGCGTTGGTCAGGCGCAGGGGGTGGGAAGGATCGACCATGAAGTTGAACTTGTTGATCTTCTGTCCCATCTCATTGATGGCATAGGGGTCGAAGTTGGCGTTGGCGCTGATGCTGAGCTTGCCGAAGATGGATGTAGACATGGTCATTCCTATGTTGCTCAGTTTCAGCGAGTCAGCTAGGAAATTGTATGATCCGTTGAAGTTCAGCTGGTCCAGCAGCTTGACTTTCTTGGAGCCGTTGCCAGTCGTGTCCGCGAAGTCGCGTACCTTCGCCTCGAGGTTGTTGGCGATGGAGAAACTGGCACTGGCGCCGCGCCCCCTTCCCGGAGGGCCGTACATCTGGCCGGAGTAGATATTGTACTCATAGTCCTGCTCTTTACCGTTCTTGTCGGTATAGTGAAGGGTACGGTAGCCATTGAAAGCCTTGCCCAAGTCGGGGCTGAAGGACATGCTCATGCTCGGGGAAATGACGTGGCGTATGGCCTGTATGCGATGGTACTTGCCGAAGTTGAACATGCCGTACAGGCGCGTGCTCATGGATATGCCGCCCGAATATGTCTGCGTGATGCCGAGCGTGCTGAACTGCTTGCCTTCTATCCTCTCGACCTTGTTGGTCTCGGGATTGTATTCATATTCGGACTTCTTGAAGAACCAGTTCTGCCCGTAGGATACGGAGGGGTTGAAATTCAGGTAGTTCAGCAGAGTGAAGGAGGGGAGTCCGATGGAGAAGTTGTGCGTCATGCCGTTCTGGAAACGGTTCAGGAATCCTTCCTCACCGAATTCGGATGCCTTGAAATTGATCTTGTTCTGAAGCGAGGTGCTGTATCCGAAGGAAATCTTCTCATAGGCCTTCTCCTTGCCCACGCGGTGCTTCTGCTTGAACGGGTAGAACGTGCTGACGGAGAAAGTCACGTTAGGGAGCGTGAAAGCGTACGAGCTGTCACGGGAGTTCTGGCTGTGCAGCGCGTTTATCGAGAGGTTGACCTTTCCGTTCCAGTTCCTGGAGAAGGAAATGGAGGATGACACCTGGTTCTGTATCGCCTCGTTGACGGAGCGCGAGTTGTACTTGCTGTTCGACGGGCTCGAGAAATTGACGGACGCAGAAAAAGACTGGCCGGGATGGGCCTTGGCATCCTGCGTGTGAGACCATCTCAGTCCGAAGTTGCGGCTCTGGAAGAAGTCGTTGCTGCCCTTCTCTCCTTTCTGGTCGTTTGAGTAAGTGGCCGAGAAGTTGCCGTTGAACTTGTAGTTGACCCTGTATCTGGAGTTGAGGTCCACGGCCCATGATCCGAGGGTGTAGACATCTCCGGTAAGCGAAAGGTCGAGGTAGTCACCGAATACGAAATACATGCCCGCGTCGCGCGCGTAGAAACCGCGGGCCTGCTCCTCGCCGAAGGTCGGCATGAGCATTCCGGTGGCGCGCTGGGGTTTCTTCGGTATGAATCCGAAGGGGAGCGCGATGGGGAGGTGGACACCTTCAATCACGGGGTGGGCGGGACCGAAGACGGTCTTCTGCGTAGGCTTGGTGATGACCTTGGCCGAACTGAGGGAGAGATAGTAATGCGGCTCTTCGGCGTCGCAGACTGTATACTGGCCGTTGGTGATGTTGATGGAACGGTCGGGCATCATCTTGATGTTGCGCCCGTGGAGTATGCCTTCGTCGTCGGTCGTGGTCATGTTGGTGATGCGGGCCTTCTGCGAGTTGAAGTTGTATCTCACTTTTTCCATCTCGTACTGGTCCTTGCCCTGTTTCATGACGGGCTGGCCTGTCCATTCGCCGGTCTCGGGATCCTGCACGCCCTGCGCGAACACTTCGCCTGAGTTCATGTCATACTCCATGTAGGCGGCGGTCAGCTCCATGTTCTGGTAAGTGACCTTGACGTCGCCATAGTAGTATACCATGCGTTTGCCGTCCGTAAAGACCTCGATGATGGAATCCCTCGCCCCGGAAAAAGCCGGCTGGTCCAGCGAACTCTTGCCGAGCAGCGTGAGCGAGTCTGCGCGGTGGAGCGAGTCGGCACGGAAGAGGGAATCCCTGCTGAACGAAAGGGAGTCGAGAGACACTGTGCCGAGGGAATCAAGCGCCAAAGAATCCGGCATCCCGACGGTCTCCGTGCGGTTCACGCGCCTGGCCTGGCGGCGGGACCGGCGGTCGTTCTGGGCCGGGAGGACGGTACTGCTCAAAAGGACGAGCAAAAACGTCACAAACAAGTATATGATGTTCTTTGAACGCAATTTTTTTCCTAAATTTGCAAAGTACAAATGTAAGACTATTTTCCTACTTTACCAAAGTCCGAAGATGAATTTGAAAGCTATCATATACTGTGCCGCAATCCTCGCCG
>JBGUGW010000097.1:0-3109 GCA_045111695.1 Candidatus Cryptobacteroides sp.
CTTGTCGGCAATGGCACGCATACGCTCGTAGTCCCACTCGCGGGAATATGCGGAAGCGCCGCCGATGATGAGCTTGGGCTTGTACTCGAGGGCCTTGGCCTCCATGTCGTCATAGTCGATGAGGCCGGTATCGGGATTGAGGCCATAAGCGACTGCCTTGTACAGGATGCCGGAAGCATTGACAGGAGAACCGTGTGTGAGGTGGCCACCCTGGGAAAGGTCGAGACCCATGAAGGTATCGCCGGGCTTGAGGCATGCCATGATGACGGCCATGTTGGCCTGGGCGCCGGAGTGCGGCTGGACATTGGCATACTCTGCACCGTATATCTTGCAGAGACGGTCGATGGCAAGCTGCTCGATCTGGTCGACGACCTGGCACCCTCCGTAATATCTCTTGCCGGGGTAGCCTTCGGCGTATTTGTTGGTGCAGATGGAGCCCATGGCTTCCATCACATAGTTGCTCACGTAATTTTCAGAGGCAATGAGCTCGAGGCCGGAGGCCTGCCTGTCCCTTTCCTTGCGGATCAGGTCGAAAACTTGAAGATCCTGTTTCATAAAAACCAATACCTGTTTCGGGCATCAAAGATAATGATAAATTCCCTTTTTTACTACCTTTGTAAACATGAAGGACAGAAAATTGTTGAACATAGAACTCGGCCGCGTCAGCCCCGAAGAATACAGGGCTCTCCCCGACTCCGGGCTGGTCGTGGTGCTGGACAATATCCGCAGCGCGCATAACGTCGGATCGGCCTTCCGGACGGCCGACGCCTTCAAGGCTGACAAGGTCTGGCTGTGCGGCATCTGTGCGGTGCCGCCGTCGGCCGAGATCCACAAATCTGCCCTCGGAGCGGAGGACAGCGTACCGTGGGAGCATGTCTCCGACACGCTGGAGGCAGTCGCCAGGCTGAAGGCGGCCGGCTATACGGTCGTCGCCGTCGAGCAGACCGTCCATTCGGTCGGGCTCGACGCCTTCCGACCCGAACCCGGCGGCCGCTACGCCCTCGTCTTCGGCAATGAAGTGGATGGCGTCCGCCAGGATGTCGTCGACGCTTCTGACATGACCCTGGAGATCCCCCAGGCCGGCACCAAGCACTCCCTCAACGTCAGCGTCGCCGTCGGCGTCGTACTATGGCACTTCTTTTGCCGTTCCAATCGAAGCGAAGAAAACTAACAATCATTTATGATATGAAAAGAGCCGCTTTAATAACACTTTTTCTCGGAGCCTTCCTCCTCCAGGGCTGCGGAGTCCTGCTGGAGAGCCGCGAAGACAAGCTTGCACGCCAGGAGCGTGAAGCGCAGATCATCCGCGAATCAATGGAGAGCGGGGACTTCAAGATGGATGTCACCCACATGATTCCCCTGCAGATGGCGCCAAGGCATGTGACCAACTATTCAGTCACAGTCAAAGGCAACCACATCAACTCCCACCTGCCTTACTCCGGCCGTGCCTGGAACGTCCCCTACGGCGGAGGTCACGCCCTCAACTATGAGTCGGACATCGAAGAAAAGGCCGTATACCTCGAATCCGACGGCTCATACACCGTCCGACTGCTTATCAAGACTGACGAGGACACCCATGTCTACACCTTCCATTTCTCGCTGGGTGGCAGCGCCTCGCTGCTGGTCCAGTCCAGGAACAGGGACTCCATCAGTTATAACGGAATGTTCCTCTTCGACGAGGAAGAGGAATAAACTAAAAGAACAATAAAAAAGCCCGGCAGAGCGATCTGTCGGGCTTTTCTTGTATCTGAAGCGCTTAAGCGTTCTGCTTGATGACGGCCTGGGCCGCGGCGAGGCGGGCGATAGGCACGCGGAAAGGAGAGCAGCTGACGTAGTCGACGCCGATCTTGTTGAAGAACTCGATCGAAGCGGGATCGCCGCCATGCTCGCCGCAGATGCCGCACTTGAGGTCGGGCCTGCGGGAACGACCGCCCTGGATACCGTACTCGACGAGACGGCCGACGGCCTTGGTGTCGATAGTCTGGAACGGATCGTCGTCGAGGATCTTGTTGCCAAGATAGTCGCCCATGAAGGTGCCGACGTCGTCACGCGAGAAGCCGAAGGTCATTTGGGTGAGGTCATTGGTACCGAAGGAGAAGAACTCGGCGGCACGGGCCATCCTGTCGGCGGTGAGGGCTGCGCGAGGGATCTCGATCATGGTTCCGAACTTGTAGTAGATGGCGGTCATGGTACGGCCCTCGATCTCAGCCTTGACGCGGTCGCAGATAGCTTTCTGGAAGCTGAGCTCACGGGCGGAGATGGTGACCGGAATCATGATCTCCGGATGCGGGTGCAGGCCTTCCTTCTGGAGTTCGGCGGTGGCGGTGAAGATAGCCCTGTACTGGGTCTCGGCGATGAAAGGATAGGTGACATGCAGACGCACGCCGCGCAGACCCATCATCGGGTTGATCTCGTGCAGGCTCTCGCCGCGCTTCTCGATCTCCTCGACGGTCACGTCAAGCTCCTTGGCGAGCTCGACCTTCTTGTCCTCGGACTTGGGAACGAACTCATGGAGAGGCGGGTCGAGCAGACGGAACACGACAGGCTTGCCGTCCATGATGCGGAGGGTGCTCTTGACAGCGGCCTTGATGAACGGCTCGAGCTCGGAAAGGGCGGCCTTGCGCTCCTTGTCGGTGTCGCACATGATCATCTTGCGGAGCTTGGCGAGAGGAGTCTCGGAATTCTTGCCGTAGAACATATGCTCGATACGGAAGAGGCCGATACCTTCGGCGCCGAATGCGAGAGCCTTGGCGGCGTCCTCGGGAGTATCGGCGTTGGTGCGGATACCGAGCTTGCGATACTTGTCGACGATAGCCATGAAGTTGATGAACAGAGGGTTCTCGGAAGCGTCGATGGTCTCGATCTTCTCACCGTACACAAGACCCTTGGTACCGTTGAGGGAGATCCACTCGCCCTCCTTGTAAGTCTTACCACCCTCAGCGAAGGTGACGGACTTCTTCTCAAGGTTGATCTTCATGGCCTCGCAGCCGACGATGCAGCACTTGCCCCAACCGCGGGCCACAAGGGCGGCGTGTGAGGTCATACCTCCACGGGTGGTGAGGATACCGGCGGCGGCCCTCATACCCTCGATGTCCTCGGGAGAGGTCTC
>JBGUGW010000098.1:0-3842 GCA_045111695.1 Candidatus Cryptobacteroides sp.
GGCCGCGGCGGCACGCCGCGCCGGCCGCTGCGCCTTCGTCACGGAGGCGGACGGCGCGGGCATCTTTGCGCCCGTGACGGGTGTCACCGTCGCCGTCGCTGACGGCGACCGCCTGATGGCCGCCTCCGGCAGCCCCGCCGACTTCAAGGCCCTCCTCGAGGATGCTTCAGTCGAGAAATACGGCTTCGGCATCAAGCTGCAGCTCAATCGTTTGACCTACTCGGGCATCAGCCTTGAAGGCCGCCTGGTCGACGTCGAACTCATCCACTACATTTTGAATCCCGAACGCAGCCATTCGCTGGAGATACTGGCCCGCAGCTACCTCGACATCAACCTCGAGACGGTCGCGCCGCAGGCCGATACCGGCTCGCTCTTCGCGGATGACGGGCCGGCTGAGGGCGAAGCCCGCGCCGACCGCTCCCGTGAAGCCGCCGCCATCCTCCGGCTCGGCGAGAAAGTCCTCGCCGAACTGGACGCCTCTGGCATGGCCAGGCTCTACGACGGCATGGAGGAGCCCTTGATCCGCGTCCTGGCCCGCATGGAGCGGACCGGAGTCAAGGTCGACGTCGCCTCGCTCAATGACTTCGCGGAGTCCCTGCGCCGCTCCACCCAGGAGCGCGAGGCGCAGGTCCGCGAAATCGCCGGCGAGCCCGGCCTCAACGTCTCTTCCCCCAAGCAGGTCGGCGAAGTCATCTTCGAGAAACTCAAGCTCGACCCCAAGGCCAAGAAAGGCACCAAGTCCAGTTGGAGCACCGACGAAGAGACGCTGCTCGCCCTTGCGGACCGCAGCCCCATCATCGATGCCATCCTGGATTACCGTGCCACCAAGAAGCTCCTGTCCACTTACATCGAGCCCTTCCCGGGCTATATCTCCCCGCGCGACGGGCGCGTGCATACTACTTTCAACCAGGCGCTTACGGCCACCGGCCGCCTTTCCTCCTCCAACCCCAACCTGCAGAACATCCCGATCCGCACGGAGCGCGGCAAGGAGATCCGCAAGGCCTTCGTCGCCGGCACTCCCGGCGCGCTGATCCTGTCGGCCGACTATTCCCAGATCGAGCTGCGCATCATGGCCCACCTGAGCTGTGACGCGCATCTCGTCGACGCCTTCCGGCACGGCGTGGACGTCCACGCCGCGACTGCGGCTAAGATCTTCGGCATCCCCCTCTCCGAGGTGACTGCCGACCAGCGCCGCATCGCCAAGACCGCCAATTTCGGCATCATGTACGGCATCTCCTCGTTCGGGCTTTCGCAGCGCCTCCGCTGCTCCCGTTCCGAGGCCAAGAAGATCATCGACGACTATTTCGCGTCCTTCCCCTCCATCCGCTCGTTCATAGACGACACAGTGGCCATGGCGCGCGAAACGGGCTATGTCGAGACCCTCTTCGGCCGCAGGCGCTATATCGCCGACATCAATTCAAAGAACGCCACGGTGCGCTCGCTCGCCGAGCGCAATGCCGTCAACGCCCCCATCCAGGGCACTTCGGCCGACATCATCAAGCTGGCGATGGTTGCCATCGACCGCCGCATGCAGGCCGAAGGCTACCGCAGTTCGCTCGTCCTGCAGATCCACGACGAACTCCTCTTCGAGGCCCTTCCGGACGAGCTTGACAGCCTCACGGCAATGGTCATCAATGAAATGGAAAATGTCATAGAGCTTTCGGTCCCCCTGACCGTAGAATGCAACCATGGAAGCAACTGGCTCGAATCACATTAATGACCTGGTCCGCCAGGCCATAGCCGGCAACGGGACCGCGTTCACGGCCCTGTGGGACTTGCATATCGACTCGCTGAGAGCCTTCGTCAAGAAGTGGCTCAAGAACCTCGACGACCTGTACATCGACGACATCTGCAGCCGGAGCTTCGAGAAGGCTTTCCGCCAGATAGGCTCGTACGACCCGTCCAAGAGCCAGTTCATTACCTGGCTCAGGACCATCGCCCGCAACACCGCCCTGGACCTGCTGGAGCAGGAGAATCGTGTCCACAACCAGATGGTTTCCATCGACGACTTCTACAGGCAGGCCATGATGGTGGACTCCCTGCCCGACCAGATGGCCTCCCCGCTGGAGTCCATCATCGAGGGTGAGGACAGGGAGGAGACCCAGGGCTATGTCGAGAAGCTGCCCGCTCTCTACCGCGAAGTTGCGCGCAAGCGTCTCATAGAGGGCCTGCAGTACAAGGAAATAGCCCAGGAGATGGACATGGAGCTCAACACCGTCCGCACCCGCATACGCCGCGCCAAAGCGATCATAGAGCGCATGCGCAAACAGGAGGAGGAATGATATGACTTACGACCAATTCAGCAAAATAGTCCTGGCGGAGTTCCCCGGCCTGACGGCGGAGCAGATGGAGCTTTTCAAGAGAATGGAGGCTCTGTACCTCGACTGGAACTCCCGCATCAACGTCATTTCCCGCAAGGACATCGACGGCTTCTACGAGCACCACGTGCTCCATTCCCTCGCCATCGCCTCCTACTGGCTCCGCGAGGGCATCATTCCCGAAGGAACCCGCCTCTCCGTCCTTGACGTCGGCACCGGCGGCGGCTTCCCCGGCATCCCCCTCGCGGTCCTGTTCCCCCGGATGCAGTTCACCCTTTGCGACAGCGTCGGCAAGAAGACCATCGTGGCAAGTGCCGTGGCCGAGTCGCTCGGGCTGGACAACGTCACCGTTGTCAACGCCCGCGCCGAGTCGCTGCCCGCCACTTACGACCTCGTCGTCTCGCGGGCAGTCACCACCTTGGAGGGCTTTTACCCTTGGGTACGCGACCGTTTCAAGTACAGCATCTTCTATCTCAAGGGAGGCGACATCAACGAGGAAATCGCGCTTCTGATGGGCCGTAACCGCCTGAAAAAGGGCAGTGTCCGCACCTGGCGGGTCGACAATTGGCTGGAGGGAGAATATTTTCAAGAAAAATTTGTCATTCAGATTGAAAAAGACTACCTTTGCAGTCCATTTGTCGAATAATATTAAAAATAGAGATAATGAAAAGAACATTCCAACCTTCGAACCGCAAGCGCGTCAACAAGCACGGCTTCCGCGAGCGCATGAGCTCCGCCAACGGCCGCCGCGTGCTGGCTGCCCGCCGCCGTCACGGACGCAAGAAGCTCACCGTCTCTTCTGAGGACAGGTGGTAGTTCCCCCCGGAGCCTTCGGACTCCAGGACATAGAGATATAGCCGACTGCATTTGCAGCCGGCTGTTTTTTTGTCTATGGGTCGGCGTGGCGGCAGCGGGCGAGGGGGGCGGCGTCCTCGGGACGCAGGACGCCCGCCGCCCCCAGCGCCGCCGCGCTCCAGAGCTCACGGGGGTTGTTGTCCCGGTAGAGGACTACTCCGTGAGCTCCATACTTGCCGATGTAGGGATGTTTCTCCAGCTCCTCCTCGGGCAGTGACCAGAGGGGATAGGGCTCAGAAGGACCGACTGTGACAAGGTCCTTTAGGGCGTCGTATTTCTCCTGGTCGAAGCGGTAGATATCCATCAACTGTTCCGGGTACGAGAAGCCCTGCAGTATAGTGCGATGCTCGATGATCTTTGAGGCGTAGTAAGGCCCGATGCCCGGAAGTGCGTCGAGAGCCGCAGAGTCGGCGGCATTGAGATCGACCTTCGGAATACGGATGAACGGCTCCAGACGCTTGAAGACTGAGTCGGCCACAACGTATGATTTAGCGAAGTCTGACGGGCGGCGGAAACGGCCTCCTTTCTCACGGTAATTTATGATGGACTGGGCTTGTCTCTCGCTGAAACCAAGACGCATCAAGTCGCTGAGACTGACTGTGTTGGGATTGAAGGGAAAGGACTCGACGTGGCGCGGCAGGGCGGCCTCGACGGCGGGGGAGTGGGGGG
>JBGUGW010000099.1:0-3025 GCA_045111695.1 Candidatus Cryptobacteroides sp.
TTGCCGTCGCAGTAAATGGGGCGGGCGCCACCGCTGACGCCGGGCACGCGCAGGATGCGCTCGTAGATGCCGTCGGCATCCACCTGCACGGCGGGTGCGGCGGCCTTGTCATCCTTTTTCTGCTCCTTGGCTTCTGCGGGGGCTTCGCCGTCCTTCGGCAGGAAAGGCGAAGGGGTGTCCTTTGACAGAACGGCAATGTACATCGCGCCCATGTTGGTGTAGGCGTAGTTCCATTCCACCGAGCTGTAGGTCGGGTTGAGGTCGCGTGCAGAGGTGAAAATCAGGTATTTGCCGTCCTCGCTGAAGATGGGCGAGCCGGAGTCGTACCACTTCTCCGTGATAGGAATCTCCTTGCCGCTGGCGAGGTTGTACACATAGACGACGCCCATCTCGTTGGCCGCCGGCTTGGTGTAGGTGATCCACTGGCCGTCGGAGGAGAAGCTGACCCCGCGGAACTCGGCCTCGGGGTTGGTCATCAGGACCTTTTTCGCCCCGTCGGGCACGCTGACCTGCACAAGGCGGTTCTTGCGGTCGCCATAGAGGAGGGACTTGCTGTCCGGGGCCCAGACGAGGCTGCGGATATAGGTGTCGGCTCCCTTGGTCAGCTGCACGGGCTCGGTCTTGTCCGTCTCCTGGAGATAGATCTCGGTCTCGCCGGTACGGTCTGAGATGTAAGCTATGTATTTCCCGTCAGGGGAGAATTCCGCGCCGCGCTCGTTGGCGCCGGGCGTGCGGGTGATGTTGCGGGTGACGCCGGCCTTGACAGGCACGTTGAACACCTCGCCGCGCGCCGTGACGGCCATGCGGTCACCCTTCTCGGAAATGCTGATGTTGGACAGGTTCCTGTCCACGTGCATCCTCTCGGGACGGGCGTAGAGGCCTTCGGCATCGAGTTCGATGTCGATCTTGCGGTACGAACGGTCGGCGGGATTGAGGGAGTAAATGTATCCGCCGTTCTCGAAGACTATCCACTTGCCGTTGGTGCTCGGGAATTTGACATCGTACTCCTTGAAGTCTGTGACCTTGGAGGTCTGTCTGGTCTTGGTGTCGTACACGAAGATGTTCATCCAGTGGTCGCGGTCGGAGATGAAGTAGATCTCGTCTCCCACCCACATCGGGATGATGTCCTGGGCCTCGTTGTCCGTGATGGCCTTGACGGACTTGCCGTCATAGATCCAGATTTCGTCGGCCTGGCCGCCGCGGTAGTATTTCCAGGTGCGGAACTCGCGGAAAACGCGGTTGTACGCGAGTTTCTTCCCGTCGGGGGAATAGCTGCAGAAGCCGCCTTCCGGCAGGGGCAGGCATTCGCTCATGCCGCCAGCAGCCGGAACTTTCCACAGCTTTCCGTCAAAGGAGTCGCTGATGCGGTTGCGGTACACTATCTCCTTTCCGTCGGGGGTCCATCCCATGACGATGTTGTTCGGACCCATGCGGTCGCCGAGGTCGTCGCGGCTGTTGGTGCCGGTGTAGGTGAGCCGTACCGGCTCACCGCCTATGGCCGGCATCGAGTACACTTCGGTATTGCCGTCGTACTGTCCCGTGAAGGCTATGGTCCTGCCGTCGGGCGAGAAACGGGCGAACATTTCATAGCCGATGTGCGAGGTGAGGCGCACGGCGCGGCCTCCGCCGAGTGGAGCCTTGTAGAGGTCTCCGGCGTAAGAGAATACGACATCTGTGCCGTTGGTGGTGGGGAATCGAAGGAGCCTTCCTTCTTCGGCGCGGGCTGAAACCGCAAACCCTGCCGCGAGGAGCAGGGTGCAGAGCAAGGTTTTATTCATGCGTATAAGTTTATTTCTTCTTCGTGTAGTTATCCGCCTTGGCCTTCATCTTTTCGGCACGCTTGAGGTTGTCGGGGTGCGAAGAGAACATCTGGGCCACGGAGGAAGCCTGGGAGCTCTCGGCAAGCTGCGTGAGCTTCATCAGGGAATTGTACATGCCGTAAGGGTCATAGCCCTGGGCTACTGCGAACTCGAAGCCGTACTCGTCAGCCTTGTACTCCTGCTTCTGGGAGAACTGGGCGTTGACAAGGGCCTGTCCGATGTTGCCGGCGACTGCCTGCGTAACGGCACCCACGGAACCTGCCGCTCCGACAAGGTCGCTGGCGGCCGACGCCATGTAGGCCTTCTTGAGGGCGTTCTTGGAGTCCTGGTGGACGACATGGCCGATCTCATGGCCGATGACGGCGACGAGCTCGTCATCCGTCATCAGGTCCATCAGGCCGCTGTACACGCGGACCGATCCGTCGCCGCTGGCGAAGGCGTTGACCTCGCTGGTCCTATAGACCTTGTAGTTGAGAGTCATGCCGTTGATCTGGCCAACCTTGGACATGAGCCTGCGGAGGCGGGTGATGTAGGCACCGTTGTCAATGGTGTTCTGCTGGTCCAGCTGGGCCACGGACTGGCGGCACAGCTCGACGATCTGCTCGTCTGAGATGGCCATGGCCGTGACGGCCTTGCCGGTGGCGGAAGCGATGCGCTCACCGTCCCAGTTTATAGCCGTCAAAAGGCCGCAGCCGGCGAAAAGCCATGCTGCAGCCAGAAGTGTAAGAAGTCTTTTCATTTTATTATTTTCCCTTGAGGATGCTGCCGAGCACGCTTCCTGCGACAGAGCCGAGGAGGCCTCCGGACTTCTTCTGCTGCTTGGGCTGTGCTCCGGAAAGCGAGAGGATGATGTCGTTGAGGTCCACGTCGCCGTCACCGTCCATGTCCTTGATCAGGCCGGAGAGCTTGCCGACGATGGTCGGGATGAGTCCGGTAAGGGCAGAGTTGGTCTTGTTGCCGAGTCCGAGCTTGCTGAGGATATTGTTGGCGAAGAGCTTGCCTGCGAGAGCGGTGACAGGGCTGGTCGCTGCGTTGGACTTGCCGCTGAAGAGGTTCTTGAGTACATCGACGCCGCCGGGAGCGGTGGCAGTCTGGGTAAGGCTCTTGAGGACGGAATCAGAAAGACCGTTGAGGACGGTGTTCTGTACGTTGGAAGGGATTTCGACGCCTTGGGCTGCGGATGCGACAGTCTTGGCGAGAAGATC
>JBGUGW010000100.1:0-19992 GCA_045111695.1 Candidatus Cryptobacteroides sp.
AGGCATTTCTTCAGCGTGGATGCAGTCAAGCGCTATCTTGACATCATGGCCGTCTACAAACTCAACCGTTTCCACTGGCATCTGTCCGATGACCAGGGCTGGCGCGTCGAGATCAAGCGTTATCCCGAACTCACACTTGTCGGAGGTTACCGCAGCGGTACCATGATAGGTCGGGATTTCAACTCCGACGACGGTATCCGTTACGGAGGTTATTATACCCAGGACCAGATACGCGAGATAGTCGAATACGCTTCGAAGCTGGGCATAACCGTCATCCCTGAGATCGACTTGCCCGGGCATATGCTCGCGGCCTTGTCGGCCTATCCCTGGCTCGGCTGCAGCGGCGGTCCGTACGAGGCCTGGCACAAGTGGGGTGTTGCCGACGAGGTGCTCTGCGCCGGCAAGGAGACGACCTACGAGTTCCTGGAGAACGTCCTCTCGGAGATCGCGGAGCTTTTCCCTTCCGAGTACATCCATATCGGCGGCGACGAGTGTCCCAAGACCGAATGGGAGAATTGCCCGCACTGCCAGGCAAAGATTGCCGAGCTCGGCCTAAAGGATGACGACCGTTTCAGCGCCGAGCAGTACCTGCAGTGCTATGTGACCTCGCGCATGCAGGATTTCCTTGCCCCCAAGGGCAAGAAAATCATCGGATGGGATGAGATCCTCGAGGGTGAACTCGCCGAGGGTGCGACCGTAATGTCATGGCGCGGCGTTGACGGCGGCAGGGAAGCCGCCTCCAACGGCTTCGACGCCATCATGACCCCCACCTCATACTGCTACTTCGACTACATGCAGAGCAAGGACACCGACAGGGAGCCTGTCGGCATCGGCGGCTATCTTCCACTCGAGAAAGTATATGGCTTCGATCCTCTTGAGGGCCTGCCCGCAGGGGCGGAGAAGCATATCCTCGGCGTACAGGCCAACCTCTGGACGGAGTACATCGCCACGGAGGAGCATCTCCAATACATGCTCCTGCCGCGCCTCATGGCCCTCAGCGAGGTCCAGTGGTGCGAGCCCGCGAACAAGGACTTCGAGGGATTCAAGTCCAGGCTCGCGGAGCACGAGCTGAAGATACTCGAAGCCATGGGATACAATTACCGGAGACCTGATTAAAGTTTAATGATATGAAAAGAATCCTTTTAGCTGCGCTCTGCATCGCAGGCGCCGTCCTCCTCGCCGCAAGTTGCGGCAATTCCACCAAGAAAGCCGAACGCAAGGCCGCCGAGGCCGCGGCCGAGCAGGCCCGCCTCGACTCCCTCGAGCAGGCAGAAATGCAACAGAAACAGAAAGAAGCCATGGCCACTATCGCCACACTGCCGGATGAACCGGTATTCGACATCGTCACCAACATGGGCACGATGAGGATCAAGCTCTACTCGGGCACTCCCAAGCATCGCGAGAACTTCGCCAAACTCGCCCTTTCGGGCTATTACAACGGACTGCTCTTCCACCGCGTGATCAACGGGTTCATGATCCAGGGAGGAGACCCGCTGACCAAGAATCCCGCCAATGCCGACAAGTTCGGTACCGGCGGTCCTGGATACACCGTTCCGGCCGAGTTCGTTCCGGAATACAGGCACAAGAAAGGTGCCTTGGCCGCGGCACGCCGCGGCGACGCCGCCAATCCCATGAAGGAGTCTTCCGGCTCGCAGTTCTACATCGTACAGAATGAAGCCGCCTGCTCGGCGCTTGACGGAGACTACACCGTGTTCGGCGAGACCATCTCCGGACTTGACGTCATCGACAAGATTGCGGCCGTCCAGACCGACCCGAAAGACCGCCCCTTGAACGATGTCAAGATCATTTCGATCAACCTCGCAAAGGAATAATCACCATTGACGAATAAATTTGATTTATGTTAAAACTTTTTTCGACTTTGGCACAGACATTGCTTTATCTCTAATCGAATAGTTTTTTCATAGGTTAAATTTTGGTTAGAATTGCAAACGCTCCTTGCTGTGAAGCACGGAGCGTTTTTCTTTGCATGTTTTGCTGTGGAACCCTACTGGGCAGCTAAAAAGCCGACGAGGAGGGTGGTGACGAGGGTGGCGACGGAGAGTGTCCCGATGATACTGATCCTCCTGCCGTCCTGTATCACGCGATCGGTCATTACCTTGTAACAGACGTCGTTCTCGTCAATGAAAAACTGTGTATAGTCTTTTCCTTGCCTAATGATGGTGGGACCCAGATAATACGGATCTTCGATAAATTCGGTAATGGCGTCCTGGTAGACGACTATGGAGCCGTCGCGGCCGTCCGAGACTTCACGGTCAGGAGCACCGAAGGTCTGGACGATATTGGCATATTCCTGGCCCACCCATTCGTCGTTGTATACCTGTTCCGCTGATATATAGCGCGGAACCGTGCAGGAAACCGCTCCGGCCGCAACCGCGGCCAGGAGCAGTATTGTCATCAATCTTTTCATAACGGCCTAAATTGTTACCTCGACGGCCTTGAGGTCGTTGTCACGGGAAGAGCCGCCGTAGAGGATCTGGTAGCGGCCGTGCTTGAGGGACAGGCCGTCCACGGACTCGTCGTAGAAGTTGAAGGCCTCGTCGCTGAGCTGGACGGTGACGCTCTCGGTACTGCCGGCGGCGATCTTCACGCGCTTGAAGCCCTTGAGGGACTTGATGGGAGCGTCGGGATTGTCGAGGGCCTTGACATAGACCTGGACGACCTCCTCGCCGTCACGGGCGCCGGTATTGGTGACAGGGACGGTGAGGGTCATCTTCGAGGCGCCACCGCTGACCTTGCCTTCGCCGTAGCTGAAGCTGGTGTAGCTCAGGCCGTAACCGAATGCGTAGAGGGGCTCGCCCTTGAAGTAACGGTAGGTCCTGTTGTCCATGGAGTAGTCCTCAAAGTCTGGGAGCTGGTCGGTCGAAGCGTAGAATGTGACGGGGAGGCGTCCTGCGGGATTGTAGTCGCCGAAGAGCACGTCGGCCACTGCAATGCCGCAGGCCTGGCCGCCGTACCATGCCTGTACGAGGGCGTCGTACATCTTCTCGACAGGACCGAAGCCTATGGCGCTGCCGGATACGTTGACGACGACGACGGGCTTGCCGGTGGCGTCAAGCGCTGCCAGGAGCTGCTGCTGGATCTCGGGGAGCTCGATGTAGGAGCGGTCGTGGCCCTCACCCTCGATGTCGGAGGAGATGCCGCTGACCATCACGATAACGTCTGCTTTGCTTATATTCTCAATGACCGGTCCGAAGTCCGCGGGCTTGCGGTTGTACAAGTCGAAGGAGAAGGAAGCGGAGCGTGCCTCGGGCTGGGAAAGTTCGATGGAGATGTCATAGGTCTTGCCGGCGACAACGGGGAAAGTGGTGGGAGCGAAGCCCCTGCCGAAGCCGGGGAAACCGCCGAAACCGCGACCTGCGGGAGCGCCGGCCTGCTCGGCAACGGTCTCACCGTTGACCTTGAAGGTATACTTGCCGCTGCCGCGCACGGCATAGACCATGTCACCGGTGAAGTCTGAGGTGAAGCTTCCGGTGTAGCGGGCGGAGAAGTCGGTCAGGTTGAGTCCTTCGACCCATGCGCAGTCCTCGTGGGCGAGGGCGGGGGAGGTGGTGTTGAGCGAAAGCGGCTGGTCGTAGTTGACCGTAGCCACGGTGGCTCCGCCGAACTCAGTGCCGTTGAAATACTCGGCTTTGAGGCCGGCACCGCCGTTGATGCGGGAGATGTAGTGCGTGGTGATGGAGGCATCAGCCAGGTCACAGGCCTGCTCGAAGATGATATTGGCGCCGGGGGCTGCGTCACGGATGGCTCCGAGGATGGTCTTGGTGTTGGCAGCGGTGGGATAGCCGTTGTAGTTGCCGAGGATCACGCGGGCATTGTCGGCGTTGGGACCGACGACGGCGATGGTGATGTTGTCCTTACGGAGAGGGAGCACGTCATTGTCATTCTTGAGGAGGACGATGGCCTCGCGTGCAGCCTTCTTGGCGAGTTCGGTGTGAGCGGGGCTGCTGAGGTCGTCAAGTCCGAGGTTGGCCCAGGGCAGCTTCTCCGCAGGGTCGAACATACCAAGTTCGAAGCGGGAGCGGAGGATACGGCGGACATTGACGTCGATGTCGGCCTCGGAGATGAGACCCCTCTCGATGGCTTCGGTCAAGGACTTGTAGGCCGTACCGCACTCGACATCCGTTCCGGAGAGCACTGCATCGGCGGAAGCGGTGGCGGCGTCAGGATGGGTGCCGTGGTTGCTTGCGCGGTAGAAGTCATTGATGGCGCCGCAATCGGATACGACTATGCCGCTGAACCCCCACTTGTCGCGGAGGATGTCCTGGAGCAGCCTGTCGCTGGCGCAGCAGGGCTCTCCCTCATAGCGGTGGTAGGCGCACATCACTTCCTGGACGTTTCCGTCCTCGACGATGGACTTGAAAGCGGGGAGGTAGGTCTCCCAGAGGTCGCGCATCGAGACGGATACGTCGAACCTGTGACGGAGCGGCTCCGGACCGCTGTGGACTGCATAGTGCTTGGCGCAGGAATGCAGCTTGTAATACTTCTTGTCATTGCCCTGCATGGCCTTGACTGTCTGTGTGCCCATCACGGCGCTGAGGTAGGGATCCTCTCCGGGGGTCTCCTGGCCTCGTCCCCATCTGGGGTCGCGGAAGATGTTGACATTCGGGCACCAGAAGGAAAGGCCCTGGTGCCAGATGTTGCCGTTGGGCTCGGTGACACCGAGGACGTGGTGGTCGGTTGTGTTCCACACTGCACGGGCCTCGTCGGACACGGCGGTGTAGATTTCATACTGCTGGTCAGCGTCGAAGGTCGCGCCCAGTGCGATCACCTGGGGGAATACTGTAACGTCATCGTAGCAGATGCCGTGGCAGGCCTCGTTCCACCAGTTGTACGCCGGGATGTCGAGACGGTCGACGGATACCGATCCGTTCATCATGAGACCGATCTTCTCCTCAGGAGTGAGAAGGGAAAGGAGGTTCTCGACCCTCTTGTCAATCTTGAGGTTCGGGTTCTGGAAAGGATACTCATAGCGCTGGCAGGCGGCGAGAAGCATGGCCGCAGCCAGTACAAGGATGAAAGACAGTCGTTTGATCATAATGCTATCGTTTTGTGTTCAAATCGTTCTTGATTGAGATCATGCGCTCCTTGAGCTCGGAAGAGATGCGGATCTTCTCCTCCCGGACATCGTTGGATGGATCGAAGGCCACGGGCTTGCCGATGCTGAAGGTGCGGGTCTTGACGTCAGACCATATCGGATAGAAGTCCAGGCATTGTCCCGTACGGTCATGGAATGCTTTTCCCAACGCCGCGAAACCTGTGTTGAACTCTTTGTAGGATTGCCTGTCGTATTTGTCGCCGGGCTTTTCGGGGAAGATAAGGAGGCTGTCTCCATGCATGAGGGCGTCGACGCTCTGGTCGATCATTGCTGCTGATGCCATTGGCATCCCTTTGTATACGGGGATGGGCTCAAAGGAGTTCAGGAAATGGCATATCGCCCCTGCCGCCCAATGGATGATGCCGCGTTTGACCTTTTGCCCGAGGAAATTGAATTTGTCCTTGAAGGTCCGCAGCATCGTCTCCGTGGCTTCTTCCCTGTCCAGCATGCAGCCGTTTATCCACGGACGGAACCGTACGGGGAGATAGATGACAGCGGTGACTGGACCGGAGGTCTTTCCGTGGTTGCAGGTGAATACTGAAGCTTTGGAACAGTCGATATTGTCCAGGCCCACCACTTTCCTCCGCCAGAACAGCCTGCAAATACGGACCATGATGCGGGTGAACCGGCTGTTGGGCAGTCGGTGGGGGGCGTCTGGACTGTCATTCTTCATTTTCATCCTTCGGCATCGGATCTATTGCCGCATAATGCTTGAGGTCGGAAATGACAGTGATGACATAGATGATGCCCAGCATCAGGACGACCAGACCGATGAAACAGTTGGGGATGACCGAATCGAGGATCCGCTCCCCGAAGCAGAGCATCACTGTGTTTGCAATCGCGATGATGATGCGGAACTCGGTAGGGCCGAGCTTGAGGTAGGTCAGCTTGAACTCGCTTTTGAGATGGGCGTTCATGCTGACGTTGAGCGTCATAAGGAGGTAGAGGATGAAAGCCGACAGGGTCAGCCGCATGTCGAAGAAAGGGGCCATGCCCGCGCCGAAGAACATCATCGACTCGTTGATGACGTCCATGGTATGGTCAAGGTAGTAGCCATAGATCGGACGCTGCTTGTTGCGGTAGCGGGCGAGGTTGCCGTCCAGGGAGTCTCCGTACCAGTTGACGAGGAGTCCGAAGGTGGAGAGCCACAGGAAGTTGATATTCACCGAAGTAAGGGCATAACCAAGTCCGATGATGAACGCTCCGAAGGTACCGATGGCGGTGAGCATGTCCGAAGTCACCCACTTTGGCTGGCGGGCTGCCAGCCATATCAGGGCTTTGTGTTCCAAAGAGTTCAGTACGGACTCCTGTATGCGGGTCGCTTGTTTCCTTTCCATGTCTTACAAAGATAAGTAAAATTCGTTATTTTTGCATAGCAGAATTGAAAGCTCCGATATGTCAGGAATTAACAAGGTCTTCAAGTTCGGCGGCGCTTCGGTAAAGGACGCCGCTGCAGTCCGCAATCTCGCAGATATCGTATCTGAAAGGCTGGATGACAACATCCTGCTCGTCGTCTCTGCCATGGGCAAGACGACCAATCTTCTGGAAAGGATACTTGCGGAATATCGGCGCAGTGACGGCACTCCGGGACCGGAGGCCATCCGGCCGCTTGTCGATTATCATCAGGAGATAATGTCCGGGCTTTTTCCAGATGCTTCACATCCAGTATACGGGGCGGTAGCCCGCCTTGTGGACGAGCTTCGCTCGCACCTTGAGGAACGGGAGCCGGACTACGACAGGCAGTATGACCGTACCGTCTGCTATGGGGAGTTGATATCCACGACTATAGTGAGCGCATATCTGGAGAGCCGGGGGATAACTTCCGTCTGGCTTGATGCGAGGCAGTATGTGGTCACGGACCGTGTCTTCCGCGCCGCCGGAGTGGACTGGGAGGAAACGGAGAGGCGCATAAGGCCCTTGAACGGGCGCAGTGTCCCCGGACAGGTGTTCGTCGTCCAGGGATTCATCGGCGGCACTGCCGATGGAGTCGATTCCACCACGCTGGGCAGGGAAGGTTCCGACTATACCGCGGCCATATTCGCCAACTGCCTGGATGCGGAGGAAGTCACTATCTGGAAGGACGTCAGCGGTCTGCTCAACGCCGATCCCAAGCGTTTCTCCGACACTGTGAAGATCCCGAGGATATCTTATTCCGAGGCTATTGAACTGGCTTTCTACGGCGCGACCATCATCCACCCCAAGACCATCAAGCCTCTGCAAAACAAGAATATACGCCTGAAGGTGCAGTCGTTTCTCGACCCTTCGTCTGACCCTACCGTCATTGACGGGAGCGAGGATGCACGGTCGTTCTCGCGAGAGGCTACTGTCCCTTCGTACATAGTCAAGGACCGCCAGGTCCTGGTCTCGATCTCGCCGCGAGACTATTCTTTCATGAACGAGCACAATCTCCAGATCATCTTTGCGACTTGCGACGAGCTCCATATCCACGCGAACATGATGCAGACTTCCGCGCTCATGCTCTCGATCTGCTTCGACTTCGACGAAGCGAAACTCAAGGGATTGCTCTCCAAGCTTTCGGATCGTTTCAGCGTCAAGTACAATCTTGGACTTCAACTGTTTACGGTACGACATTACCGTCAGGAAGGCCCCACTCAGACGGAGGAGGCCTTCCTGGACCGCAAGAGCATTATTGTCAAGCAGGGGAGCCGAAGTACCCTTCAATATGTGCTGGAGCCGCTTCTGATTTAGCGTCCGACCGTCAGGTTGAGGCCAGCCTTGAGGGTAAGATTGAAGGGGTGTTCCGTGTTGTAGGTCGGCAGTTTCGTTTCCGTAAACCAGTAGGAAAGCTCAGGGGCGAGGAATATGCCCAGCCGGGGCGTGAAATCGTACTGGACGGCGGCGCTCCCGACTGCGGCAAGCTGGATGCCGGGTTCCTTGAACCGTTCTCCGTATCGCAGCGCCAGTATGCATTTTTCGGCCTTCGCTCCCGCGCTGATGGAAAGTGAAGTATGCGGGGATGTGTCGAAACGCCATCCCAGCTTGAGGGGGATGCCCAGTGAATGCAGCGACTGGCTGGTAACCGCGAAAGACGTGGAATGCAAGTACGAGTAATACAGTCCGCTCTCAAGGAACAGATGCTTGTCAAGAGGCAGCGTTACAGCCAGCCCGGCTATGATTGGCTTGGAATGGTTGAGTCCCCCGTTGAGGTTGTATGGATCGTTGGTGTATCGTACGGGATTGAACCCCTGTGGGTTTTCAGGATTGTAGGTGACACCTTCGTTCCCTTCGCCGGAGCCGTTCTTGCCGTTGCTGTCGTTTGACAAGCTTCCTGAACCGGACGGGTTGACAAAGACACTCTGATCTAAAAACTTCATGCCGGTCTGCATGGCATCGTTGGAAATAATACCAGAATAGTCGTTATTCTTGAAAGAAGAAGCGGAAGGCATTCCCGCTGCATAGACGGCGGCAGTGAAGCTGCTGTGACGCCTCCTGGTATCATCTTGGGAAAGGAACTCTTCCATGGTCATCGCCGGTTCAGTATATGTCTGAACTGACTGTACGGTCCGTTCTGACCTGCTGTCTCTCACGGACTTTTCGTTCCGCAAGGGTTCTTGCGCTTGGCTCGGAGTGACGTGTCCTCCGGCTTGACCGGCCACCTCTTTCTGCACGGTAGGAACGGTAGTGACAGGAGCGGGGACAGGTATCGGGTTTTTGTCAGGCGTGGTGGTGGCGATGGGTACGGCAACTGGCCTTGTAACAGGCTTTGCGACAGGCTTTGATTCCTGGACGGTTATCTGCTCGGCGAGCGGGGCGGCGGGTGTCGGGACGACATCGACGCGCCCGGGAGCCTGGGTTGCGGTGTGTGGCGCCGTCGCGTCCCCTGTGGGACGCAGGAAGAGGACGGCGGCCAGGGCGGCTGCCACCGCGGCGCCGATGGCGCCACCCCAGGCCAGCTGTCGCACCTTACGCGGCGCGACCGCCTGCGGAGCTGCAGCGTCGATACGCTCCCAGAGCGTATCGGACGGCTTCAGCTCCCGGCCTTCAAGCCGGTCGCGGACTGAATCGGTCCAGTCGTTATACTTCTTTTTATCCATTGTTCCTTATATATTCTTTTATCTTTCCTGCCAGCAGGGCCCTTGCCCTGAAATATTGCGAAGAGGAGGTTTTCTCCTTGATTCCCAGCATCCTGCCTATCTCCCGATGGGAGTATCCGTCGATGGCGAAGAGGTTGAACACAGTCCTGTATCCGTCCGGTAATTCCTCAACCATCCGTGCCAGGACATCTTCCGGTATGGGACCGATATCCTTTTCTTCGATTTCGGATGAGGACCGCGCTTCATCGATGGGTACCGTCCCGTTCCTTTTCTGTACCCTGAGCCAGTCCAGGGAGCGGTTTATCACTATTTTCCGTATCCAGGCGTATAGCGAACCTTCACCTTTGTAGCGGAAGGTGCCGATGGATGAAAACACTTTGATGAAAGAGTCCTGGAGCACGTCTTCGGCAGCATCCTGCGATCCGGTATAGCGCGTGCTCAGGGCAAGGAGCCGTCCTGCGTAGCTGTCGTAAAGCTCCCTGCAGGCCGGCTTCTCTCCTCTGGCGCATCGCTCGGAAAGCTGCCGTTCGTCGTACATCAACTGACTTTCTGTCCTATAAACAGTATCGCTCCGGTGCTCCTTTCCCTTATCAAGAAAATGAACGGCCTGTCGGCGTGGAACTCCACGAATTTTTTCTGAGGCATAGGACCGACGGATGTAGCCGCCATGCCTATGAAGGTGACGGCCGCAGCTTCGGTACCCTTCTCATTGACATCGATGAAGGTTTTCTGCTTGACCTGTGAGATCTTCAGGGACTTTTCTGCCATATTGGAGAAATCCGCATGGTCACTGAATGCCAGGGACATACCCATTCCGCTGAGCAGTTTGGTCAAATCGCTTGTATATTCGAAGGTGAACTTCGGAAGTTTGAGGTCTACGTCGCATGTGGCTGAAATCCTGTCAAGCATCTGAAGGGTGCCGGCATCCAGCTTCGCCACAGCATCGGAGAACTTGGTTTTCTCATCCGGAAGGATGACATCCATGGTGAAAGCACCGTTTCCATAGGGGAGAGTCACCATGCTGTAGCCGTCATATTCCGAATACCGGAGGTCGTCACGGGAGTGCATCATATCAGCCTTGATGGTATTTCCTGAGATGTTGACGAAATTCCCTTTTTTTGCGTCATCGAATTCGAATGACCATTTCCCGTAGAAATAGAGGGCGTTGATCAGAGCCATCATCAAGTCCGGGTCGGGCTTGTCCAGGATGCCGTTGATCTTGCCGTGGGTCTTGTCGGAGCACCATTTGTTCACGGAATCGACTGTTGACTGCTTGGAAAAGTCTGCATCATATACCTCGGAAGAGTAATACTTCTCAGCGCTTTCGATGAAACTTTTCTTTACTTTTACCCTTGGATTGGCCCATATGGAGTTGGCCACCTCGAATGTGGTCTTGGGGTCGGCTTCCAGCAGAGCTGTAACCATCTTTTGGTAGTATGCGCTGACTTCTTCAGTTGTGAAGTCGCTGAATCCCAGCGTAGAACACATCTCCTTGGCGGTCTGTCCCGCTGAACCTGATGTCGCCAGTGCCAGAGCCAGGGAAAGGCTCAGCGGCGAAATCATCATCTGGTCATCATTGTAAAGCCTGTGATAAACCTCGAAGCCGAAATTGTTGGATGCGGAACTGATCTCCGCCTCAGCCTTTGTCAGCGCTATGGGCTCGAAGGGCTTGTCCGGTCCGTCGTCAATATCCTCGGGATTGTCCTTGCCGCATGCAGTCACGCAGCTGAACGCCATCAGGCAGAGAATAGCATTAAGAATGTATCTTTTCATTTCCTTTATTTGAATGGTTCTGTCCCATAAACGCGGACAATGCAAAAATACTGCCTGCGAATTGAAAAAAAAGTCCACGGCGGTCGGCCGTGGACTTGAAAACATCTATGTCAAGGCATTACTTCAGGGCATTGAAGTGCTTGAGGTTCCACTTGCAGTTGTCGCTGTTGAAGTTGAACTTCGCGAGGGACGGGGTGCTGTCGGCGACGGAGACAAGGCAGAGAGCCTCATCGCATCCGGGAACAGCCTTGGGCATGATCCTGTAGGTACCGTCGGTGAGCTGGTCGATCTGCCAGAGCTGGGCGTCAGCGCCTGTGAACGGAGCACTCTCGAGCTCGGCGCCCTCAGTGGCGGTCAGAGCCCTGTCGGTGCCCTCGATGACGATCTTGAAGTAAGGGCCTCCGAGATATCCGCCGGCCTCGGGAACTGCCTGGAGCGTCCACCTCTGGTGAGGACGGTTCATGTAGTCGCTGATGCGGATGTCGGTCTTCTCAGGCCAGCCTTCGCAGACCTCCTCGAGCTTCTGGTTCTCAATAACGACGTTGGGCTGGTCGCCTCCGCGGCCGAAGCCTCTCATGCCGCCAGCAGCGCGGACGAAGTCTACTGCAAGCTCAAGTGCGTAGCCCCTGCGGACGGATTCGATCTCATAGGTGCCTTCCGCGACAAGCTCGCCGACCTCCGGCCAGTCGTTCTTCCAGAGGAGGGGACGGATGGCGAGGGTGCTGCGGCCGCTGAGGTCGAGGTCAGCCTCCCAGTGGAAGGAAGCCTTCTCGACACCTTCCTCAACGATGTAGCGTCCGAAGTGGCCGGCGCCGAAACGCCTCTCCTCGGGAGCTGCGACCATCTTGCCGCCGCCCTCGATCATGGTACGTCCTACGTTGTCGATGAAGGGACCGTTAGGGTTCCTGGAACGTCCGCAGACGATGTTGTAGGTGGAGTTGACACCGTCGCAGCAGGTGCCGTGGGTGCCGAGCAGGTAGTACCAGCCGTTGTTGTAGATCATGACGGTAGCCTCGCAGTCGATGGCTACGTCGATGGCCTCGTTGCCCTCGAGACGGTGACCGGTCTTGGGATCGAGCTCAACCTGGCGGATGAATCCGAAATAGGTGCCGTATACGCAGAAGAGCCTGCCGGTGCTGGGATCGAGGAGGAAGCCCACGTCGATGGCGTCGCAGTCCTCGTCGACGAGCGATGAGGCCACTTCAACGGCTTCTGTATACTCGAAATCCGGGGACTCGGGATCGAGGGTCTTGTTCCACATGGTCAGGATACGGCCTGCGTGGCCGCCGCCGAGACCACCGCCAGTGGCGCTGTAGCCGACGAGGTAGCGGTCGCCGATCTTGACTGCGTCAGGAGCCGCGCCGCCGCCGGGGCGGACTGCTCCGCTGTGCCAGTTCCAGCCGTCCTCGGAGATGAGGCCGCCGCCACCGGTGCCGAAAGTATAATATTTGCCGTCACACTCCATGATGGTGGAAGGGTCGTGGATGAAAGGAGCACCGACCTGTGCAATGGCGGTCTTGGATGCGAAGAGGGATACGAGGGCAACGGCCCCCAGAAGTGCTATTCTTGATTTCATGGTAGAAAGTCTTTTAGGGGTTTTACTTGCAATAGATCTTGAGGTTCCTGACGGGCTTGCCGTTCTCGTCGATGAAACGGAGGCAGAAGTCGCTCATGCCGGGGCCGTTGATGACGGAACCGCGGATGATGTTGCGGCCCTTCTTGAGGGTGAGGCGCTTGGACATGCAGTCGTCAGCGACCATGCGGCGGTCGCCGGAAAGGATGACGGCCTCTTCGCCGTTGAGCCACCACATGGATGCGGAGTTGGAACCGACGGCCATGCGGACGTTCTCGATATCCTCGTCGCACTCTACGACGGTGTAAGCCTCGAAGATGGCGCCATAACGCTCGTTGTCAAGACCTGTGGCGAAGCGGAAGAGCTTCACGTTGAAGAGCTTGCTGTCGAGGGCATACCAGGTGAGGGTGGCCTTTTCGAAAACGGGCTCCTGAGGTCCGGTAGGCATCTGCGGGCGGCCTGCCGTGAGGTTGACAGGGGCCTGCTTCTCGACCATTACCTTGACCTTCTGGCCGTCCTTGGGGAGAGTGGTGAACATACCCTCGTAAGGCTCGGCTGCGAAAGCGTCACGGATGTAGCTGTCCGTGAATACGGTGTTGGAGCGGTTGGGTTTGCTGATCGGCTCGAGGAGCAGCCACCTTCTGATGAATCCCTTGGAGTCGGGAGCGGCAGCCTCGTCGGTTGCAACGGTGAAATACCCGGAAAGAGCTTCACCAACGTCGATCTTCTTTGATTTCTTCTGGCCGGATGCAGCTGCACAGGACAGCAGGACTAAGGCCGAAACGAGCGCGATGCGCAGGATGAGTGTTTTTTTCATGTCGGTATCGTTTCGATGTTATTAAGTTGAAAAAGTTGATTCTTATCTACGCAAAAATAGTCAGAAAACGCGCAAGACGCATTAAAAAACGTGTCAATTCCGTCAAATAGTAGTTCAAGAGGGATTATTTTTGTATAAATTTGCGGAAAGGTCCGACATGGTACGTCTTGTAAAACACTGTTCCGTCATGCTTGCTGCAGCCTGCGTTTTGCTGGTTTCCTGCGGCAGGCCATCCGTCTTTGACGACATTGAGGAGTACCCTTCCGTGTTCCCTGACTATGTCGGGGTGACCGTTCCTGAAACGATGGCCAGGCTCACTTTCCACATGGCTGACGGCCGCCGTTTCAAGGAGTCGCGCGAGGTGAAGGACGGGGTGGAATGGATCACCGTCAAAGCCTGGAACAAGGGTGATGACAGGGGAGTCCGCTACAAGCCTTTTCCGGTGTACCGCTCCAAGGATCCGATAGACCCTTATATAGTGTATCGTCTCATCGAGCCCGGATACCAGAGCTGGCATTATATCACCATCACCCAGCGTGAGCTCGCTTCATACAGGGAGACGGACATCGTCACGTCGGAAGCCAACAACCAGGGATGCCTGAACTGCCACACTTTCCATAATGGCGATCCTTCGCAGATGATCCTCCATGCAAGGGGGGCCGGCGGAGGCACGCTTTTCGTCAACGGCGATGACGTCCGCCTTCAGAATATCGCCTCTCTTGGCCCGAAACGCCAGGGTACCTATCCTGCATGGCACCCTGGAGGCCGCTACATAGCGTTCTCGTCCAATGATACCCACCAGAGTTTCACCATCAACGACCTGCAGCCTATCGAGGTCTACGACAACAGCTCCGACATCATCTTGATGGACCTTCAGACCGACTCGGTTTATCTCTGTCCCGCGTTGTCTGGAGATGAAGTTATGGAGACTTTTCCCGCGTGGTCCGAAGATGGCCGTACGCTGTATTATTGCGCCGCCGATACTGTCGGCACAGTAGTGAAGAACCGCGGCAGGCTCCGTTACAAGCTAATGTCAATAGGTTTCGAGGACGGCTGTTTCACGGGCGAGCCGCAGCTGGTATGGGAGGATCCGGAAGGATCCGTCTCCTTCCCCCGCTGCAGCGACGGACGCATACTGTTCACGTATTCGGCTTTCGCGACTTTCCCCATCTGGCACAAGGAGGCCGACCTGTGGATGCTGGACCTGGCGACCGGCGAGGCCTCTCCTTTGGAGGAGCTCAACAGCGACGATACCGAGAGCTATCACTCATGGTCTTCCAACGGCAAATGGATAGTGTTCAGCAGCAGGAGGATAGACGGGCGATATACCCGATTGTTCCTGGCGCATTACAGGGGTGACGGGCATTTCGACAAGCCTTTCCTGCTCCCGCAGAAAGACCCTTCGCACAACGACCTGAGGCTCAAGTCCTACAACGTTCCCGAATTCATCCGTTCCGAGTCACCGGTCCGGCAGAAAGCTGTCTCAAGACTGTTCAAGAAATGAAAAAGAGCATGATCATACCTCTTCTGCTGTTTGCGGCAGTCTTCTGCGTGAGCCAGTTCGTCCAGCCCTACTCGCTCATACAGCTTGAGAACCAGGGCCTGTTCCTGCTTACCCCGGACTGGTTCCGTGAAGTGCTGGGAGGGTCTCATCCCGTTTCCGAGCTTGTCGGGAGTTTCCTCGTGCAGTTCTATGACATTCCCGTAGTCGGAGCCATGGTAGTAGCTGCCATAGTGACCGCTTTGTATCTATGCCTGGATTGTTTTCTCCGTCGCTGCCGCGTACCGTTCCACCGTCCGGCAGCCCTGGCCGCCGCAGCGGTGTGCTGGGCTCTTACGGCGAGACTTGATTCGAATCTTGTGATTGTCGGTATACTCCTGGGTTCCGCTGCCCTTGCGCTCCTCTCGCTGCTTGTAAAGAAAAGGGAGGAGATGCCCTCCGGTCGCTGGGAACTGCCGGTCTGTGCCGTACTTATACTGCTTGCAGCAGGTTTCGTGGCGACAGATTCAAAGGTCAGGGATGCAGAAAGGCTGGCTAAAGTGCAGGTCAATGCCCGACGGCTCCGCTGGGACAAGGTCCTGGAGGCTGCGACGCCTGAAGCGTCCGCTTCGGACCCCAGGCTCATGCCTTTCGCCTTCCTCGCCCTTGGCGAGACCGGCGGACTGGGGGACAGGCTTTTCAAGTACCCGGTGTCCGGCCCTGAAGATTTCGACATGGAAGGCGACAATTCCCTGACCGGATGCCTGTTCAACAGCCTTCTCAGCGAGAGTCTCGGAGTCCCGAACGAGGCGGTACACCATATCTTCCAGTATTCCTGCCATCTGCCTCACGGCATGAGTCATCTGTCGCTGTATCAGCTGATAAGGTATAATGCGGAGAAGGGTGATTACACGCTGGTCCGCAAATATGCGGGTATTCTCAAGCGCAATCCCAAGAACTATTCGGCTGCACGGGGCATACTCCGCAGGTACGCTTCCGCAGCCGATGTCGCGGATACTCTGGGCCATTCCAGCGCCACGGCCCGCATGGTGACGAACAATCCCCAGTACAATCTGGCACAGATGGGGACTCTCGGAATGAGTTCCGGGATATCCATAAACCGATTCCTTTGCTATCAGCTTCTTCAGGGTGACCTTGAGGGCTTCAGGAACTCTTTCGAGGCCCTGGGATGGCAGGCCGGTTCCGTTCCCGTGCATTATCAGGAGGCCCTGCTTCTGGCAGGCGTCAATCCTGCCTCCATAGGCGTAAGCGAGGAGAGGGTCAGGCGTTTCTCCGACTTCATTTCCGCCATGTCCGACATGGACAACGCTACAGTCCAAAGTGCCGCACGGGGAACGTACTGGGAGTATTACCTGAAGGTCCAGGACCGTGAATTCTTCGGTGACGATTCAGACCTTTTCTATCCTGCGTCTTAAAAAAGATATCTTTTTTCGACAGAAATATCTTTTGATAGGATAAAGATGTTTTTGCGGTGCATATTCGCAGAAACATTTATTCCGTCATGCTTGTAAACGTCACAGGAGCGAAGTGCATCGGGATCGATGCCGTGCCCGTCACAGTGGAAGTCGACGTGATCCTCGGTATCGGGATCCATCTCGTCGGACTGGCCGATACGGCCGTGAAGGAAAGCCTTCTCAGGACGATAACCGCCCTTCAGGCGCTGGGATACAGGATACCCGGGCGCAAGATAGTCATAAACCTTGCACCCGCTGACCTGCACAAGAGCGGCAGCGGCTATGACCTGCCCATTGCACTGGGTATCATCGCCGCTTCCGGGCAGCGCGAATTCCCCGAACTCGGGGCATATCTCGTGATGGGTGAGCTCGGCCTGGACGGCGCCGTGCGCGACATCGCCGGAGCTCTCCCGATCGTGGACATGGCCCGTTCCAGGGGTATGAAGGCCTGCATCCTCCCGCTGCATTCGGCCCTGGAAGCGGCGGAGTTCACCGACATATCCGTCTATGGGGTGGAAACACTCGCCGACTGCGTCCGCATCCTGTCCGGCGGGGAAGACTGCCAGGACCTGCTCGTGAGAAACACCCGCACCTGGCGGAAGATGCAGCGGGCGCGTCATCACGCGATGCCCGCCGGCGGCGTGATGGATTTCGCGGACATCATCGGCCAGGAGGGTGCCAAGCGCGGTGCCGAAATCGCCGCCGCCGGCGGGCATAACCTCATCATGCTCGGCCCTCCAGGGAGTGGCAAGAGCTCCCTCGCCAAGGCCCTGTCGGGCATCCTGCCGCCCATGACGCACGAGGAGTCGGTGGTGACCAGCAAGATATACTCCGTCGCCGGGACAGGGGAGAAAGCCCTGGGGCTGATACGCTCAAGGCCTTTTCGCATGCCGCATTATAGCGCCTCGCTCCCTGCCGTCGTGGGTGGCGGTGCGGGCGACAACATCATTCCCGGGGAGATTACATTGGCACACGGGGGAGTGCTCTTCCTCGACGAATTCAACCAGATGCCTCGCTCGGTCATTGAAGCCCTGCGCGGCCCGCTTGAGGACCGCAAGGTAACGGTCTCCAGGCTCAAGGCCAAGGTTGAGTACCCGGCGTCCTTCATGCTCGTGGCCGCGTCCAATCCCTGTCCCTGCGGGTATTACGGTGAGGGTGACAAATGCACATGCTCTCCCTCGCAGCGCATCACTTACTTATCCAAGCTCTCGGGACCCATTTTGGACAGGATAGACATACATCTATGGATGCATCCGGTGGATCCCCAGCGCATGCTGGCGCTCAGGAAGGGAGAGCCGGGTGCGGTTGTGGCCGAAAGGGTGCTGAAAGCGCGCATCGCCCAGAAGATGAGATTCGCCGGGGAAGGCATTTTCACCAACGCCGAGATGAACAACAAGCAGATAGAGAAATACTGCCCACTGTCCGATACCGCGCGGGAGGCAATGGAGAAGGTCATGGAGCGGATGAGCCTCTCCATGAGGGCTTTCTACCGCATTATCCGCGTAGCCCGGACCATCGCCGACCTTGACGGGGCGGACGATATCCTGGCCGGGCATATCATCGAGGCGGCCGGATACCGTTTCCTCGACCGCCAGAATCTAGGGCAATGAAAAATGTTGATTATGAAGGACTTCAAGATACTTTTTGCTGCAATCGCCTTGTTGTTGCTGGCTCCGTCGTGCATGAATAAAGAGGAGAAAACAGGCAAGTCCCACCTCGAGGCCTTCCCCGACCGTTACCGGGAGGTACGCAGGGACGGGGGAGGAGGTGCGCCGACACATGCCAGATACGATACTTCCGTTTTCGTGACGGCAGTATCGTTCCCGGAAGACTACGACTGGCGTCGGGACACATCACTGGGAAATGTACGGGGCAGCATAGAACTGTACCGTAACGGTGAGAGGGTGCTGTCCGTCCCTGCGGGTGCCGGATCTCGCGCAAGTCTCGATCCGGACCTTCATCACCTGATGGGCGGGCATCTGTATACGGAGTACTGTACGGAAGAGGAGACCGTCATCGGACGGGACGGGGAGGAGATTTTCTCCTACCCCGGCCGCGAGTTTCTCTGCGGCCTTCTTGTCGAAGACGATGATGTCTATACCCTTGGCCAGAACCGTTCCGGGAGTGGCTTCTCTCTACGGTGCGACGGCGTTGAAATGATGTCTAACGTGAAGGGCAGCATAGCTGTCCATATGTCGGACAATCCCGAATATCCTACGGGCGCGTTGTACCGCGACGGAGGGCATCTGTATTTCAGTTACTGGGAGTCCCTGACCGCCGGAAGCGGGAAAGTATGGTATAACGTTGAGGACGGGGAGGAAACCCCCGTAGAGACGGGGGCGGGAGGCGTTTATGACATACGTGTCCGCAACGGGATAATGCAGGTAAAGAACGTGGTGCAGTCCTCGATGCGGCACTGGACATACAGCGATGACACCTGGTCTGCCGGGATGAACCTGTACGGAAACGGGCAGGTCATAGTCTTCGCCCCGAGCGGGTCGTCGGCCTGGTATCTGAGCCCCGCATTGTTCTTCTCGTTCAGGAACGCCTTCCTGTGCGGGAGGCATTTCTATATCGGAGTCAACCCGTCGGACTCAGTAGAAGGACCTTATCTGTGGAGGGACGGCGAGGTTGTCTTCCGTCCGGAGATAAACGGATTCATTACAGCCGTGGAAGTGGTGGTGGAGAGGAACTTAGTCCTCCCAGGAGATGGTTCTTGAGCCGTCTCCGCCGACGGTGATGGAGACTTTGAGAGTCTCTTCGGGGAGGATCTCCTCGATGTTCTCGGGCCATTCCATCAGGCACAGGCATCCGCTGTCGATATAGTCGTAGAATCCTATGTCCAGCGCTTCGGCGGTCTTGCCGATCCGGTAGAAATCGAAGTGGAAAATCGATTCGCCGTCCTTTGTGCGATATTCATTGACGATGGAGAAGGTCGGGCTGCTGATGGCGTCGCTTTCGACGCCGAGCGCCCGGCATATCGCCGTGGTGAAAGTCGTCTTGCCCGCTCCCATGGGAGCGTAGAATGCTATGAGACTGCGTCCTCCGATGCATGCGAGGAACTCCTTCGCCGCTGCATCGAGGGAAGGAAGGTCAGGGATAACGATGGAGTGCTTCATCCTACAGGTTGAATCTGAGGCCGACCTCGTAGTTCATCATGAAAGGACGGTTGGTCCTGATGCTGGTGGGCTGACCGCAGTCGAAGTAGTAGCGGGCACTGGGGTCGAGATACAGTCCGAGATGCCTGCCGAGGAGGAACTCGAGGCCGAGACCTGCGGCTGCGGACCACTGGAGGCCGTCGACGCTCTCCTTGTAGAAGATGTCACCGGCGTCGCTCTGGATGCGGAAACGGCTCACGAGGCCCTTCTCCGCGCTTCCTCCTCCCCACGCATAGAAGCGGAGGTTCCTGCTGTCGAAGATGTTGAAATAGAGGTTGAGCGGTATGCCGACGTAGTGGATGTCGTTGACTATCTCGGTATTGATGTTGACGGTGTCGCCCTTGCCGTTAGGTCCGTTGTAGACTCCGTTGAAGGTCCTGGAGAGCATGGACCAGTTGATGCCGGTGCCCACGGCCCAGCGGTCGGAAAGGTCGAAGCGGACTCCGAGACCGACCGTGACCGGGATGGAGAAAGTGGATGAACCCTTGTCCTCGACTCCGGTGCGTTTCACGATACCGGAAGCAGGTGCGCGCATCTGGCGGATA
>JBGUGW010000101.1:0-1610 GCA_045111695.1 Candidatus Cryptobacteroides sp.
CGTTCGGGCACGGCATGCAGTAGGAACATGCTGTACAAGGGATATGGGTGTTGGACATGTACAGGTCGGCTACGGTCTGCATGAAGTCCATCTCTCCCTGGTCGAAAGGCTTGAAGCCGGTGAACAGGGCGACGTTCTCCTTGAGCTGGGCCATGTTGGACATGCCGCTCAAGGTTACCATCACGCCGGGCAGGGACCCCACGAAAGTGAGGGCGTTGCCCGCAGGGCTGAGGTTAGGGTGACGCTCGGCCAGGACGCCCTTGATGCCGTCGCTGACACTCGCCAGCGCACCGCCCTTGACGGGCTCCATCACCAGGACGGGGATGTCGCGCTCGCGCAGGATCTTGTAAAGCGTCTCGGAGTCGGTATTGCCGCCCTCGTCCGTAGCCATGTACTTCCAGTCGAGATAGTTGAGCTGGATCTGCACGAAATCCCACTGCTCCCTGTCGAGAAGCTTGGGCAGGGTGGCGTTGTCGCCGTGATAGGAGAAGCCCAGGTGACGGATGCTTCCGGCTGCCTTCTCCTGCTTGAGGTATTCAAGCACGCCGTTGTTCACGAAACGCGACTCGAACTCTTCCACGCTGGATACGGCATGGCACAGGAGGAAATCGACATAGTCCACCTGTAGGTTCTTGAGCGAGCGCTCGAACATGGCCTTCGCGGCATCGAGGGTAGGACCGTTGCCGGGGCCGAAGGCGAAGTTGGACATCTTGGTGGCGATCATGTAGGACTCGCGCGGATGCCTGCTGAGGGCGTTGCCGGTGACGACTTCTGACTCACCATAAGCGGGGGCGGTATCGAAATAGTTGACGCCGTGCTCAATGGCGTAGTCAATCATGTCGTTGACGGCTTCCTGGTCCAGACGGCCGCCGTGTCCGCCGGCACCGCCGGGAAGCGAAGGAAGGCGCATGCAGCCGAGGCCGAGGAGGCTCAGGTCGCAGCCGAGGCTGTCCCAGTGGCGGGTATCCACTTTGGACCCTTCGGGTGCATCCGGCATGGTGGTGAAACTGGCTCCGGCGGCAGTCTTGGAGCCGCTGCGGGAGCCGCAGGCCTGGATAAGCGTACCTGCGGAAGCGAGACCTACTCCGACAAAGAACATATCCTTGATGGCCTCGCGACGTGTGATCTTCTTGCTCATGATGTAATTCAATTCGTTAGGTTGCACAAAGATACAAAGAATCCGCGACATGCCTGAGACATATCGCGGATCTTCTAACCAATATTTTGTAAAGACTACATCATCGGGGGCATTCCGCCCATCATGCCGCCGCCCATGCCACGGCCGCCGCCCATGCCGGGACCGCCCATTCCGCCGCGGCCGCGCTGGCCTCCGAAGGAATTGAAGCGCCATGTGAAGGCAAGGATGACATAACGGCCGAGGGAGTTCGTGAAGGACTCAGTGTAATTGGTACCGTTGGTGCTGACGGAGAAGTTCTTGGTCTGGCCAAGCAGGTCATATCCGCGCAGGGAGATGGAAGCCTGGTTCTTGAAGAGAAGTTTCTCGATCTCCATGTTCCAAAGGAAAGTGTTGCCGGGATTCGTTTCGAAACCGTTGTACCACATGTAGTTCATGTCGGTATCGAAGGTAATGCCGGGGGCCTCCCAGTTCC
>JBGUGW010000102.1:0-6007 GCA_045111695.1 Candidatus Cryptobacteroides sp.
CAGGGCCATCAAGAAAGTGGCCTATATGATGGACGCGCTGGAAGACGGCGAGCTGAACTTCCGTTTCAAGGACAGCAACAGGTTCAACCGCACGCTCAACCGTATCCGAACCATCTTCGAGAAGCAGCGCCAGGAGCACGAGCAGGATTCCTGGACCAAGCTGATCCGCGTGCTGACGCACGAAATCATGAACACTGTCTCGCCTATCGCATCCCTGTCCGACGCCATGGCCAAGTCCGAGGACGAAAGTGGCCACAGCGAACTGGACATCAAGGCGGGACTTGAGACCATCTCCGATTCGTCCAAGAACCTGATTGACTTCGTGCAGACCTACCGGCAGCTCTCCGGTGTGGCAAAGCCTGTACGGAAGGCGCTGACACTGCAGGAGTTGATGGACAGTGTCATCTCGCTCAACAGCGAATTCGCAGCCTCCTGCGGCGCCGTATGCACCTTCCGGCCTGAGGAGCCGGACCTGATGGTCTATGCCGACGAAGGCCAGATATCTCAGATACTCATCAACCTGATCAAGAAAGCCCTACAGGCCGGAGCGAAGCATATCGACATTAGCGCCCGGATGGGCATGGACGACGAGGTGATTGTGCAGGTCGCCAACGATGGCGAACCTATCCCGACATCGGCGCAGGAGCAGATCTTCATTCCTTTCTATACCACCAAGAAGGAAGGCTCGGGTATCGGCCTGAGCATCTCCCGTCAGATCATGCGCAACCACAACGGCACTATCGAACTGCTGCGCAGCGATGAGCGGCAGACCGTTTTCGAACTCCGTTTCCGGTAGTCTCCGTAGGAGAAAAGTGTAAAGTGTAAAACGAAAAGTGTAAAGAGTTGTAAAGGCCTTTACACTTTTTTCGTATTCCTTTCAGGCGTTTCTTTCTTATTATCAATGCGTTACCATGTTTGGCACGGCAAATGTTCCGATTTTGCCCGGAGAAAAATATTTACACGATGATAAAGCATTTTTTCATAACGTTACTGATTGTCGCCGCCCCGGGGCTTGCCGTATGTGCGCAAGCCCCGGAAGATGGCGGGGTGATGACCCTTCACGACTGCATGGAGTATGCGATCTCCAATTCGACGAAGATGCGTATCCAGCAGGCCGCCATCGGGGATGCGCAGATTGCCAGGAGGGATGCCGCACTGAAGATGTTCACTCCTCAGATCAATGCACAGACCTACGCATACTACAATTTCGGCCGTTCCATCGACCCGCAGACGAATACGTATTTCAATACTACATCGTTCCACAACAACTATGGCGTGAGTGCCGGATTCGACCTTTTCGACGGCTTCCAGGCAGTGAACAATTACAAGATCTCCAGGACGGGATTGTTGATCGCCGACTCCCAGGAGAAGCAGGTGGAGGCCGATATCTGCCTTGCAGTGATGGAGGCATACTACAATGTAGTCTACTACAAGCGCCTCTGCGATGTTTATGAGGAGCAGGTCGCCACGGCCGAAACGTCACTGAAGAAAGCCAAGCGCCAGGAGGAACTGGGTCAGAAAGGCCACGCCGATGTCATCCAGATGGAAGCCGACCTGGCCGACAGGCAGTACGACCTGACGAACACTTACAATATGTACCGCGACCAGAAGATGACCCTGGCCGACCTGATGTTCTGGCCGGTGGATGAAGAACTGGCCATCGACACGTCGATGCCGGCGTGGGAGGAAAACCCCGTCGCAACCGACGCAGTGATAGATTTCGCCCTTGACCACAATCCTGCAGTAAAAATTGCCTCCTGGCAGCAGCAGAATGCCAAGCGCGAACTGAACACGGCAAAGTGGCAGACCCTTCCTTCCATGGGACTGTATGCCGGCTGGAGCACGAGCTACTATACCTATCAGGGCTCGCAGACCGCGCCTTTCCAGAGCCAGTTCAAAAACAACGGAGGTGAGTATCTGGAAGTCTCCGTTTCAATACCGATATGGAACCGTCTCAGCAAGCATTCGACGATCTCCCGAAAGCGCAACGCGCTGCAAAAGGCTACCGCCGAATACGACCAGAAGCGCCGTGATGTGGAAAGTGAGGTGAGAAGAGCGGTCCAGGACTGCGATGGCGCTGCTACGGCCTGCTGGCAGGCGCAGCGCAAGGCCGAGGTCCAGGAAGAGGCTTACACCCTGAACCTTAGAAAACTGGAGCAGGGCCTTATCTCCCCTTTAGAGTTCCAGACTGCGAACAACAACTACCTGAAAGCCAGGGCTGATGAGATGAACAGCCTGTTCAAATATCTCATCAAGCAGGCCGTAGTCAGGTATTACAATGGTGTTGAATACATAGACCAATAACGATATGGACAAGATTATCGAAAAGAAGACAGGTTGGAGGGTGGCATTCACCAAGAAGGCCCTGCCTTGGTGGCTGGGAGCACTTCTGCTTGCATTCATCATCTATCTGTTCGTAAGACCGAACGACAAGACCCTGCGCGTGGACCGCGACAGCATCACCACCGGCACGGCGGTGAGGGGTGAGTTCAACGACTATATCCGCATCAGCGGCCGCGTGCAGCCCATGACGACCGTGCAGCTGAGCCCTCAGGAAGGAGGCATCGTGCAGGCCATCCTCATTGAAGAAGGTTCCCGCGTACGCGCCGGAGATCCGATCCTCGTGCTCAGCAACGACAACCTCGACCTCCAGATCCTCAATTCCGAGGCGGAGCTCGCCGAGAAGGAAAACATCCTCCGCAACACGCAGATCCAGATGGAGCAGCAGAAGCTGGACATCCGCCAGAACCAGCTCGAGTACGGGATACAGGTCGACCGCCTGCGCCGCGCCTACGAGCAGCAGAAAGCCCTCTACGAGGACAAGCTCATCGCTAAAGAGGATTACCTGAAGGCCGAGGAGGACTACCGCCTCGCTCAGCAGAAATACGAACTCATCCGCGAGCGTTCCAAGCAGGACAGCCTCTACCGCGGCACCCAGATCGACCGTATGGAAGAGAGCCTGGACAACATGCTTGTCAATATGTCCATGATCCGCAAGCGCAAGTCCAACCTCATCGTCAAGGCGCCCATCGACGGTGAACTCGGCCTCCTGGACGTAGTCCTCGGCCAGAGCATCGCCAGCGGCACCAAGATCGGCCAGGTCAACTCCGTTGGCACTTACAAGGTCGAGGCGCAGATCGACGAGCATTATATCGACCGCGTCGTTGCCGGCCTTGAGGCGACTTTCGAGCGCCAGGGCGAGACCTATGCCACGAGCATCCGCAAGGTCTATCCCGAGGTGCGCGACGGCAAGTTCCAGGCCGACTTCAAGTTCGAAGGCCAGCAGCCCGACAACATCCGCGCCGGCCAAACCTACTACCTCAACCTCCAGCTCGGCCAGCCCGAAGAGGCTGTCATCATCCCGCGTGGTACCTTCTACCAGAAGACCGGAGGAAAATGGATATACGTCGTGAACAAGGACGGAAACAAGGCCGTCAAGCGCGAGATCCGCATTGGCCGCCAGAACCCCCAGTACTACGAAGTCCTCGAAGGCCTTGAGCCTGGCGAGACCGTCATCACTTCCGGATATGACACTTATGGAGATTCGGATGTATTGGTATTCTAAGCCATAACCATGAAAGTATTCAGAAAGACAGGCGTTTCGACGCTGATCAATATCCTGGGGATGAGCGTGGCCTTTGCGGCGGCCATGATTCTCCTTGTGCGGGTGCGCTGGGACATTGGCTATGATGCCAACTTCGTGGGACACCAGCAGGTGTTCCGGCTGGAACATGACTTGGAAGATGACGGAAAATTCTCCTCGTATCTCTGCCGGCCGTTGATTGAACTGCTCCGCGAGGTGTCCCCGGATATTGAAACGGTGGGAACGTCGGCCGCCTGGGGCGACTGGACCCTCGCCCGGGAAGGAAATCCCGGCGAAGGCGTCACGGTGTCCCGATGCATAGTGGACAGCACTTTCCTGCAGGTATTCCCCTTCCGATGGGTGGAAGGTTCCGCAACAGAATTCGCAACTCCGGCAAGCCTTATCCTTAGCCGGACCATGGCCAAATCTATCTTCGGCAACGAATCGGCCGTGGGTCAATACCTCCAGGATAGAGACGGTACCCGCCTGCGTGTGGTGGGGGTATATGAAGACCTGCCCGCCAACTCCAGCATAGCCTATCAGTCTTTCGTTTATCTGGGCACCCAATTCCTGGAGGACGGGTCGGAATGGTCTTTTACCGCCTACCTGAAACTCCGTAATCCAGCCGATGGGGAAGCCGTACAGACGCAAATTGCAGAATTCCTGATGGGGTATTTCGGCAACGGCGCCGAACTGACTGAAGAGCAGCGCGAAGAGTTCCGCCGGGAAATCCGCCTTGTCAATTTGCACGAGGGTTATTTCCAACAGGACCATGATGCCAGCGTCATCAGCGCCAACAAGGCCATTACCATCACCCTGCTGGCCATTGCCATCCTGCTGATTGTCATTGCCATCATCAACTTCGTCAATTTCTCTTTTGCGGAGATTCCTTTCCGCATCAAGAACATCAACACCCGCAAGGTGCTGGGCGAAAGCCGCCTGTCGCTCATCTCCAAGCAGCTGCTGCGCGCCGCCTGTCTGGCGCTGGTAGCGTTCGGCTTCTCTTGCCTGATTCTGCGTGTTGTAGCCGGCCTGTCTTGGGCATCGGCCATTGCCGCAGTGATGACTCCCAAGGATTTCGCAGCCATTATCTTCCCCATGCTGGGCGTAGTGCTGGTTACCGCCGTCATCGCCGGTCTGGCCCCGGCGCTCTATTCCACCTCACAGCCCACCGCCATGGTGCTGAAAGGTTCCTATGCCATGAGCGTCAAGGGCAAAGCCTTGCGGAATGGCCTGGTGGGCCTTCAGTTCTTCCTTTCTTTCGTCTTTATCCTGCTGGGACTGTATGTAGATGTACAACTTCGTTATATGCAGAATAAGGATCTGGGCTTCCGGAAAGATCAGGTTCTGCAGGTTTGGTGCGGCCAGAAGGCCGGTGCCCAACTGGAAACGCTGGAAAGCCAGTTGCTTCAGAATCCGTCCATCATGGCAGTGACCGCCTGCGACAATCTCATCGTAAGCGAGTCCAGGATGGGATGGGGCCGCACGGCCGATGACGGGACCCAGGTGAATATGGAAGTGCTGCCGGTGGCCGATGATTTCGTTGACTTCTTTGGGCTGCAAATTATAGACGGACGGAGCTTCCTCCCCTCCGATAACCAGAGCCCTAGCGGCAGCTTCATTGTGAACGAAGCCTTCCTGCGGCGCTATCCGCAGTTCCACGTGGGCAGCTATATCGGCGGACATATGGGGGAGGCCCCTGTCATCGGCGTAGTGAAAGACTTCTATTCCAAGTCTTTACATCACGGCATTGAGCCTCTGGTGCTCTATAACTGGGGCACCGAGCCCTGGCGTGAGCATAGCATCCTATACGTCCGCGTGGCGGAAGGGGCCGATTTCAAGTCCGTGTCCGATTCTATCAAAGAAGCCATCTGCGCGCTGGATCCCACACTGATCCCGAACCAGGTGAACGTACGACTTCTGGAAGAATGGATCGGGTCCATGTACTCCACGGAGTCCATGCTCCGGCGGTTGGTCTCCATAGCTTCGATAGTGGCCCTGCTCATCGCCATCATCGGCATCATTGGCCTGGTGTTCTTTGAGACGCAATTCCTCCGCAAGGAGATTGCCGTACGCCGGGTGAACGGTGCCACGGTGGGCAGCATCCTGCAGATGATTAACCGCAAGTATTTGATTATTGCGGGCGTCAGTTTTGCCCTGGCTGCGCCGCTGGCCTATTTCCTGATGAGCGGCTGGCGCCAAAGCTTTGTGAGCCAGGCGCCCATCCCGGTATGGATTTTCCTGGTGGCACTGGTGCTGGTGGTGGCCATCACCATGGCCATTGTCTCCCTCCAGAGTTGGAGAGCAGCCAATGCCAATCCTGTTGAATCCCTAAAGAACGAATAGAATAAACAAATTAAATATCAAACAATTATGATTACTGTTAACAATCTATGCAAAGTCTTCCGGACGGAAGAGATCGAG
>JBGUGW010000103.1:0-4190 GCA_045111695.1 Candidatus Cryptobacteroides sp.
AGCTTGAAATGGTAAATGAGAATGCCGGCAGCATCCTGGAGGGCCGCATTCGGGGAAATGGAACCGTCGGTAACGATCTCGAGGTTCAGTTTCTCGTAGTCGGTCTTCTGCTCGACGCGCCAGTTCTCGACGGTCCAGTTCACCTTCTTGATCGGGGTGTAGATGGCATCGACGGCGATGGTGCCGATCGGCGTGTTCTCATCCCTGCTCTCCTCGGCCGGAACGAAGCCGCGGCCCTTGGTGATGGTGATGGTGATCTCAAGCTTGACGGAAGGTTCGAGCGAGCAGATATGCTGTTCGGGATTCAACACCTTGAAGGAAGACAATCCTTTAGAAATATCCTCGGCGGTAAACTCCTGCTTGCCGCTGATAACGATGTTCGCTACCTCGGAATCAACGCTCTCGACCATCCTCTTGAAACGGACCTGCTTGAGGTTGAGGATGATATCCTGCATGCCCTCGATGACGCCGGGGATGGTGGCGAACTCGTGGTCCACGCCGGAGATCTTGATCTGACTGATAGCAAAGCCTTCAAGAGAAGCAAGGAGGATGCGGCGGAGGGCGTTGCCGATGGTCTGTCCGTATCCGGGCTCAAGGGGCCTGAATTCGAAACGGCCGACGGTGTCGGTGCCTTCGAGCATGATCACCTTGTCCGGTTTTTGAAATGCTAAGATTGCCATATTGTTAGGTGTTAAATGTTACTTGGAGTAGAGGTCGACGATGAGCTGCTCGTTGATGTTCTCCGGAACCTCGGCCCTGACGGGGGCGTTGAGGAACTTGCCAGACAGGGTCTGGGGATCGAACTCGAGCCAGGAGTACTTCGCCGCGGATGCGACGCTGTTCTGGATGACCTCAAGGCTCTTGGAGCGCTCCCTGACTGCGACGGCGTCGCCCGGCTTCACGATAGCGGACGGGATGTTGCAGACATTGCCGTTGAGGGTGATGTGGTGATGCGACACAAGCTGCCTTGCAGCGGCCCTGGTGGGGGCGATACCGAGACGGTAGACGACGTTGTCAAGACGGGACTCGAGGAGGATGATGAGGTTCTCACCCTTCTGGCCGGCCATGCGGGAGGCCTTGTTGTAGGTGTTGTGGAACTGACGCTCAAGAACACCGTACATATACTTGACTTTCTGCTTCTCCTTGAGCTGGGTGCCGTATTCCTTGGACTTCTTGCGCTTGGATGCGAGGCCGTGCTGTCCCGGAGGATAGTTACGCTTCTCGAAATCCTTGTCAGCGCCGAAAATAGGCTCGCCGAACTTACGGGCGATCTTGGTGGTAGGACCAGTATATCTTGCCATGGTAATCTGTTTTTAATGTGGGACAATTAAACTTTACGACGGCCTTTAGGTCTGCAACCGTTGTGCGGCATAGGGGTGACGTCGATGATCTCGGTCACAATGATGCCTGCATTGTTGATGGTCCTGATAGCGGACTCACGACCCGATCCGGGTCCCTTCACGTAAGCCTTGACCTTGCGGAGGCCGGCATCGTAAGCGGTCTTGGAAGCGTCCTCGGCAGCCATCTGGGCAGCGTAAGGAGTGTTCTTCTTGGAACCGCGGAAGCCGCACTTTCCGGCCGAAGACCAGCTGATGACCTGGCCCTGGGCATTGGTAAGGGAAACGATGACATTGTTGAAGGTCGATGAAATATGGGCCTCGCCATAAGCGTCAACCTTGACAACCCTCTTTGATGTTGTAGTTTTCTTTGCCATAATTCATCAATGTTTACTTGGTCGCCTTCTTCTTGTTGGCGACAGTCTTCTTCCTGCCCTTCCTGGTACGGGCGTTGTTCTTGGTGCTCTGGCCGCGGACGGGGAGACCGTTGCGGTGACGGATGCCTCTGTAGCAACCGATATCCATGAGACGCTTGATGTCCATCTGGACGGAGGAGCGGAGCTCGCCTTCGATCTTGTAGTTGTCACCGACCTCGGCACGGATGGCTGCGATCTGCTCGTCATTCCAGTCGCCAACCTTGATGCCATAATCGATACCGCACTTGTCAAGGATCTTCTTGGCGGAGCTGCGGCCGATACCGAAGATATAGGTAAGGCCTATCTCCCCTCTCTTGTTGTTGGGTAAATCAACACCGGCTATTCTTGCCATAATTTATTCTATCGTTAACTTGTTATACAACTGAATATTATCCCTGGCGCATCTTGAACTTGGGGTTCTTCTTGCAGATCACATAGAGACGGCCTTTGCGCCTGACGATTTTGCAATCCTCGCTACGCTTTTTGATGGATGTTTTGACTTTCATATTGTGTAAATTTTATTTGTATCTGAAAGATATTCTGCCCTTTGTCAAATCATAAGGTGAAATTTCAACTCGGACCCTGTCGCCCAGAAGAATATGGATAAAGTTCATGCGCATCTTGCCTGAGATGTTGCAGAGAAGGACATGGCCGTTCTCAAGCTCCACCTTGAACATGGCGTTCGGAAGAGTCTCGATGACTTTTCCATCTTGTTCTATTGCTACTTGTTTCGACATTAAAATAACACTTTAAAAATTGATAGTTCCATCTTTCTCGATAAAATCATAGGTCGACAGCTGCTCGGCCCGGCCTTTACGGACAACAACCGTAAGTTCGTAATGAGCCGATTTGCGGTGATCGGCGGTGTGTACTGCCCAACCATTCCTAGCTAAATACACTCCCCTGCCACCAGCGTTGATCATCGGCTCGATACAGATAACCATTCCCTCGACAAGGTGGGTGCCTTTGCCCCTGCGCCCGTAGTTCGGGACGCCGGGCTCTTCGTGCATCTCCCTTCCGAGTCCGTGGCCTTCCAATTCGCGTACCACGGAGAACCCGAATGATTCTACATACGACTGCACCGCGTATCCGATATCGCCGGTCCTGTTGCCTGCCACAGCGGCTTCGATGCCCTTGTAGAGCGAAGCCTTCGTCACGTCAAGGAGCTTCCGGGTCTCGGCGTCCACCTCCCCTACGGGGAAAGTGTACGCCGAATCACCGTTATAGCCCTTGTACAACGTCCCGCAGTCCACCGACACGATGTCGCCCTCCTTGAGGACGTAGTCCGAAGGAAAACCATGGACCACCACGTCGTTTACGGACATGCAGAGAGCTGCGGGGAAGCCGTCATATCCAAGGAAAGAGGGTATCGCACCGTTGTCACGGATGAACTCGTCGGCCACTCTATTCAACTCTAAGGTTGTCACACCAGGAGCGACCCTTTTACCGACTTCCGCCAGCGTCTTCGAGACGATTATGGCATTCTCGCGCAACAGCTCGATCTCTTCCTCGGTTTTCGGCTTGACCATCTTCCTATTATTCTATTTCAAATTACATTCCGGAGCGTCCGGTCAGACGGCCGGTCTTCATGAGACCGTCGTAGTGACGCATAAGCAAATAGCTTTCAATCTGCTGGAGGGTATCCAGGACAACACCCACGAGGATCAGCAGCGAGGTGCCGCCGAAGAAGCTTGCGAAGGAGTTGTTCACGCCCGCGATCATCGCGAAAGCGGGGAGGATGGCGATGAAGCCGAGGAAAATGGAGCCCGGGAGGGTGACCTTCGACATAACGGAGTCGAGGTACTCCACGGTCTTCTTGCCCGGCTTGACTCCAGGGATGAAGCCACCGTTCCTCTTCATGTCTTCGGCCATCATCGTAGGATTCACAGTCACTGCAGTGTAGAAGTACGTGAAGATGACGACGAAGATGAAGAAGATGAAGTTATACCAGAATCCGGTATAGTTTCCGAGAGTGGCGGCAAGTCCGCGGGTTGCATCCCAGCGCGAGAACAGGAGCGGGAAGAGCATGAGGGCCTGGGCGAAGATGATAGGCATGACGCCGGCGGCATTGATCTTCAGGGGGATGTACTGGCGGACACCACCGTACTGGCGGTTTCCTACGACACGCTTGGCATACTGGACGGGAACGCGCCTGACGGCCTGCACGAGCGCAATGGCTGCGACTACGATGAAGAACCAGATGACGAGCTCGACGATGAAGAGGAGGACGCCGCCGTTGGTGGTGGTGAACTTCTCTCCGGCCTCAGCCACGACGGCGTGAGGGAAACGTGCCACGATACCGATCATGATGATGAGGGAGATACCGTTGCCGATGCCGCGGTCGGTGATGCGCTCACCGAGCCACATGACGAACATGGAACCTGCCATCAGGATGATCGTGGAAACGAGGTTGAACCAGAAGTTGCTCCAGCCGAGC
>JBGUGW010000104.1:0-1788 GCA_045111695.1 Candidatus Cryptobacteroides sp.
GGGACCCTTGCGGACACTACGGAGGGCATCCTGAAGACAACGGAAGCCACGCTGCAGCGCATGGGGCTGCCGGCGGCTGAGGCGAGCGTGGTGCAGCAGGCCATCGGCCTGCCGCTCCAGGGCTCGCTCCGCGCCGCCGGCGTCCCCGAAGACCGCATCGAGGAAGCCGTCGACGTCTACCACGAGTTGTTCTATGATGTAGCCCCGAGGCATATCACCATTTTCCCGGGAGTCAAGGAAGGGCTTGAGACTCTGGCCGGAAAAGGTTTCCGTATGGCCATCGCCACATCCCGCGGCGAGCCCTCCCTGGTCTCGCTGCTGACGGAGCACGGGATACGGCAGTATTTCGAAGTCCTCGGCACGACCGGATGCGTGGAACGCCCCAAACCGGCCCCGGACCTCGTCCTGTGGGTGCTTGACCGCTTCGGCGCGAGTCCGGAGGAAGCCATGGTCATCGGCGATACGACGTTTGATATAGAGATGGGCTCAGCCGCCGGCTGCAGCACCTGCGCCGTCAGCTACGGCAACCATTCCGTGGAAAGGCTGCGGGAATCCAATCCGGACCGCATCGTTGCCGACCTCCGGGACCTCGCCTCCCTGATCTGAAAGACAAAAGGCATAGCAGGAAGCCGCTCCGTTTTGTATTCTCGGAGCGGCTTCTTATATTTGTACCGGATTGTGGTGGACGCGGAGGTGTTTCCGGCCGCGTCTTAAAAGGGAATCCGGTGCGAATCCGGGACTGTGCCCGCAGCTGTGTCATCCTCAACGGCTCCGAATCCAATGCCATTGGAGGGAAAACCTCCGAGAAGGCCGGGGCCGGGAGAAGTCAGAAGACCTGCCACTTTCAAGTTTAGCATCTGGGCTCGGGGACAAGTCCGTGCGGTAACGTTAATTCTATATCTATCATGAAAAAAGCAAGATTGCTTTTGCTTTGTGGTGCGCTCGTGTCCGTATTCGCGTGCCAGAAGGACCCTATTCCCGAGACTTACAAGGACGCAGACCTGACCGGCGAGAAGGTCGACATCAGCGGTGTAACTACCAATGCAAAGAAGGTTTTCGTGCTCAACGAAGGCGGAATGGGATCCAACAATTCCACTTTGGACTTCCTGCGCATCAGTGATGCGAACTATGTCACAGATGCATTCAAGAAGATGAACCCCGATATCGGAGCAGGACTGGGTGATGTCGGAAACGACATCGTGGTGATCGGCGATGAGGCATGGATGGTCATCAACAATTCCGGCCTGGTCGAAGTCATCTCCGCCAAGGACGAAACGGAGGTCGCCGCCATCCAGGTCCCGACTCCCCGCAACATAGCGTATGACAACACATATGCGTATGTAACCTCATGGGCCGGTGCCTATGCCAACGGAGCCTATGACGAATATGGCTACTATACCGTCACCGGTTACAAGAACGTGAAAGGCCAGGTCTACCGCATCAATCTGAATACCAAGAAAGTGGAGGGATCCGTTGAGGTCGGATACCAGCCCGAAGGCATAGCATGCTACAACGGTAAACTGTATGTGGCGAACTCCGGCGGTATCTCTAGCCAGCTGCCCCCTGACTATTCCTATGACAATACCGTCACGGTCATAGACACGAAGACCTTCAAGGCGGTCAAGACACTTGACGTGCAGATAAACCTTAAGTCTGTCTTCTCCGACGGAAAGGGCAATGTCTATGTCACCACCCTTGGAAACTACTGGGATGTCCACTCCGGAGTGTACATTATCGATGCCTCCGACAAGGTAAAGCATGTCTCCGACTATGTGAGCGTCGCCGCCT
>JBGUGW010000105.1:0-17893 GCA_045111695.1 Candidatus Cryptobacteroides sp.
TTCAACAACATGGAGCAGCTCCAGGCCATCATCATGGCGGCCGCCGAGACCAAGTCCCCCGTTATCCTCCAGGTCTCCAAGGGAGCACGCAACTATGCCAACCAGACCCTTCTCCGCTATATGGCCGAAGGCGCTGTCGCCTATGCCAAGGAACTCGGCTGGGAGAATCCCCAGATCGTCCTCCATCTCGATCACGGCGACTCTTTCGAGACCTGCAAGAGCTGTGTCGATTTCGGCTTCTCTTCCGTGATGATCGACGCTTCCTCCCTCCCTTACGAGGAGAACATCGCCCTCACCAAGAAGGTCGTCGACTATGCCCATCAGTTCGACGTCACCGTCGAGGCTGAGCTCGGCGTCCTCGCCGGCGTTGAGGATGAGGTCAGCGCTACCGAGTCCCACTATACCAAGCCTGAGGAGGTGATCGACTTCGCCACCCGTACCGGCTGCGACTCCCTCGCCATTTCCATCGGTACCTCCCACGGTGCTTACAAGTTCACCCCTGAGCAGTGCACCGTAGATCCCAAGACCGGCCGCCTGGTACCTCCGCCGCTTGCATTCGACGTTCTGCATGAGATCGAGAAGAAGCTCCCCGGCTTCCCGATCGTTCTCCACGGCTCCAGCTCCGTTCCGCAGGAGTATGTTGATATGTGCAACAAGTATGGCGGCAACCTCCCCAACGCCGTCGGTATCCCCGAGGAGCAGCTCCGCGAGGCCTCCAAGAGCGCTGTTTGCAAGATCAACATTGACTCCGACAGCCGTCTGGCCATGACCGCCGCCGTGCGCAAGCATCTCGCCGAGAATCCCAGCCACTTCGATCCCCGCCAGTATCTCAAGCCCGCCCGCGAGGAGATGAAGAAGATGTACATCCACAAGATCGTCAACGTCCTCGGTTCCGACGGCAAGGCCTAGAAGCTTCAAAGGACAGTTTTATATGCCTTCCCCGCTTTCGGGGAAGGTTTTTTTATTATCTTTACACGAAATGCGTAAGCTCTGCCTGGTCATACTCTCCGCGCTGCTGGCGCTTGGTGCGGCGGCGCAGGAACTCCCGCTCCGCGAGTTCCGCGGCGCCTGGCTGCACATAGTCGGCAATGCCGACATGCAGAAGATGAGCCAGGAGGAGATCCGCACATGGCTGACTGGCACGCTCGACTCACTGCAGATGTGCGGCTGCAACGCCGTATTCTTCCAGGTCAGGCCGGAGGCGGATGCTTTCTACATCTCTGAAATAGAGCCTTGGACGCGGTATCTCACCGGCACCCAGGGCAAGGCTCCGGATCCCCTCTGGGACCCGCTCCTCTTCATGACGGAGGAGTGCCATGCCCGCGGTATGGAACTCCATGCCTGGCTCAACCCTTACAGGGTGACGCTCAACGCCGCCGAGTCGCTTGTCCGTGACCATATTGCACGCAAGAATCCTTCAATCTTCAAGAAATACTCCGGTCAGGTGTATTTCGATCCGGGCGAACCCGCTTCGCGCGAGCATGTCGTGCGTGTGGTGCGCGATATCGTGTCGCGCTACGACGTGGACGGCATCCATTTCGACGATTATTTCTATCCTTATCCTGTTAACGGCAGGGAATTCCCCGACGACGATACATTCGCTAAATATGGGAAGTCGCAGGGATTCCGGCTCAAGGATGACTGGCGCCGGAACAATACCGCGACACTCATACATGAGGTGAATGCCGCCATCAAGGAGATAAAGCCCTGGGTGCGTTTCGGAGTATCGCCTTTCGGCATACACAGGAATCTCTCGGATACTCCGGACGGCAGCGGGAGCCGTACCAACGGACTTTCCTGCTACCATCAGCTCTACGCCGATGCTCCGGCCTGGGCCGCTGCGGGCGACGTCGATTACCTCGCCCCGCAGCTCTACTGGAAGATAGGGCACAGGCTGGCTGACTATGAGATACTTATCAACTGGTGGAATGACCTGGACCTGAAGGGTCACCTATACATAGGACAGAGCATAGAGACTTTCGGCGAGCCAGACCTCAAGAATCCGAAGACCACTCAACTCGGACGCAAAATGGAACTGGTGAGGGAACTTCCGGAAGTGGACGGCAACGTCTGGTGGCCGGGCTGGTCGCTCTCCGACGGTACGCTCGGGCTCGCGGACTCGCTCGCCCGACGCTACCAGCGCTTTCCGGCCCTTATCCCCGCCTATACGGATATCGACGATGCGCCTCCGGCGCCGGTATCGGACATCTGGGCTTCCCACGGTTATGTCCGCTGGCGCGTGGAGCCTGTGGACGACCCCATGCAGGAGCCGCATTTCTTCATCGTGCGCCGATTCGGCATGGATGATCCGGCGGATTTGAATGATCCTTCCCGCATAGTCGCCGTCACACGGGAAACATCCTATGAGACGACTGACGACGAGGATGGACCGTTCTATTATATCGTCACCGTCGTGGACCGCTGCTGGAATGAAAGTGCGCCTTCTGACGAAATCGTGTATTGACTTTTTTACTACCTTTGTGTCCGGAAAACAACTCACAGATGGATAAACTCAGTTACGCATTGGGCATGAGCATCGCCCGCAGCCTGTCGCAGTCAGGCGTAGAGAAGCTCGATTTCGAGGATTTCAAGAACGGTGTGAAGGACAGCCTCCTGGGTGCGAAGCCTGCGCTCTCCCTCGATGAGGCCAACAATGTCCTGAACGACTTCTTCGCCCGTGCCGAGGCCGAGGCCAAGGAGAAGCAGGCCACGATGGCGGCCGCCTTCAAGGCCGAGGGCGAGGCCTGGCTCAAGGAGAACTCCCGCAAGGACGATGTGGTCGTCCTGCCCAGCGGCCTCCAGTACAAGGTTCTCAAGCAGGGCTCCGGCCGCAAGCCCGGCCGCAACGACCGCGTCCGCTGCCACTATGAGGGAAAGCTGACCAACGGCATGAAATTCGACAGCTCCTACGACCGCGGCGAGCCTGCCGTCTTCGGTCTCAACCAGGTCATCTCAGGATGGACCGAAGGCCTCCAGCTGATGCCCGAAGGCTCCGTCTGGGAGCTCTATATACCTTATCAGATGGCCTATGGCGAGGCCGGCGCCCACGGGAGCATCCCTCCTTGCGCCGCCCTTGTCTTCAAGGTCGAACTGCTCGAAGTGCTCTGATCGGAGCCGGCAGGGTCTATTTGACATCCTGCCCCACTCCACCGATACCCAGGTGCTCCTGACGGTCCATCTTTTGGACCCTCAGGAGCATTTTGAGGCGTTTTTGCTCCTGAAGGTCCACTCTTTGGACCGTCAGGAGCATTTGGCGTCTTTGGGGGCAGGATGGAGTGTCATCCGTGCGGGAAATGGGCGTTTTCCCGCACGGATAGGGGAATTCTGCTCCATCCGTGCGAGATTTTGGCGTTTTTCCGCACGGAGGTGGAGGAATGTATCCTTCGATTGCGGTCGAAAGATGCGGAAAGAAGTGATGAACCCTTCTGCAGACGGTCGAGGGAGAAGAAGGGGAAAAGGGATAGGGGGAAAATGGAGGGAAAGTGGGAGGGGGAGGTGGATAGCAGGTGCATGGTAGGTGGAGGTAAGGATGGGGAAGGGAGGAGGTATAATGTGAGATGTAATGCGGAAAGAGAGTCCGCATTGAGAAAAATAAGGTATATTTGTACTATGAAACTTATTATAGACAGCGGTGCTACCAAGGCCGACTGGTGCCTGGTGGAAGGAGGACGGATCGTCCGGCGGTTCAAGACCGCCGGGATGAACGTGTCCGTACTGACGCCGGAGGAAGTTGCGGCCATAGCCCATGAAGCGGCGGCCGGCCTTGACGGACCGGAGGTCCGGGAAGCGTACCTGTACGCCGCCGGCCTGATTGAGGGCTCTGACGCCGCCGCGCATGCGGTGAAGGCCGTCTCGAAAGCCTTCGGCGGTGCATCGGTCGAGGGCGCCTCGGACATGCTGGCTGCCGCCCGCGCGGCCTGCGGCCGCTCCGAAGGCGTCTGTGCCATCCTCGGCACCGGCTCCAACAGCTGTCTCTATGACGGTTCCGCCATCATCCATACCGCCCGCTCCGGCGGATTCATCCTCGGTGACGAGGGCGGGGGAGCCTGTCTCGGCAAGCTTTTCATAGCAGACTATATCAAGGGCCTCGTTCCCGAGCCGTTGGCTTCAGAGTTCGGCTTCGCCTTCGAGGTGGACTACATGACGATAGTTCGCCGTGTATACAAGGAGCCGGCTCCGTCCGCCTACCTCGGAAGTTTCGCTCCCTGGATCCTGGAGCACCGCGGCCATCCCTATGTGGACGCCCTCGTGGAGCGCAATCTCACTGACTTTTTCGAGCGATCGCTGCTGCGGCACGGCCGCCGCGACCTGCCCGCCGGCTTCGTCGGCGGTTTTGCGGCCGCGTGCGAACCGCAGCTGCGCGCTGTCGCGCAGCGCTGCGGCGTCCGCATCTCACGCATCCTGGCCTCGCCGATGGACGGCCTGGTCGAATACCACAGCCTATGATAGAGAAGTATCCGTCGGAACTCCTGCAGAACGCCGTCGACGCCATCGGCTCCCTGCCTGGCGTGGGCTCGCGCAGCGCCCTGCGCCTGGCGATGCACCTGCTGAACCAGCCCAAGGAGAACGTCCACCATTTCACGGACGCCATCAACCGCTTGGCCGACGAGGTGCAGTACTGCCCCGAGTGCATGATGATCTCCGACAACGGGCTCTGCTCCATCTGCTCCGACCGGCACCGCGACCATCGCACCATCTGCGTGGTGGAGAATGTCCGTGATGTCATGAGCATTGAAAACACTGGCCAGTACCGCGGCGTGTACCACGTCCTTGGTGGCATCATTTCGCCGATTGCCGGCATCGGTCCTTCTGACCTCACCATCCGCCAGCTCGTCGACCGCCTCCACCGTCTCACCGGATCCCCTTGTCGGGAGGAAGGCCCTGAAAATTTGTGCCACCCTCGGCAACATGAGAGGGGGGGACCTATTGGTGACAATGGGGGGGGTCCTGCGGAGCAGGACAATTTTCAGGGCTTTCCTCCCGACAAAGGGGACAGCATAGAGGTGATAATGGCGCTGTCGGGGGATGTCGAGGGTGAGACGACGGCATTCTATATCTACCGGCAGATTGCCGGACTGGGCGTCAAGGTCTCGACGCTGGCGAGGGGCCTCGGCTTCGGCGACGACCTCGAGTATGCTGATGCTCTGACGCTGGGCCGGTCCATAGTCAACCGTCAGGAATTCAAGCCGTGAGAGAGATAGTCCTGGCCCTCCTGCTTGCGCTTTCGCTTTGCGCCGACTGCTTCGCGGTCTCGCTGTGCTCCGGCGTGACCATGAAGGGCACCCGGCGCCGCCAGGTCCTGGCGGTAGCCCTGATCTTCGGAATTGTCCAGGCCGGACTCCTGCTTGCGGGCTACCTTTTCGGCGACCTCTTCGTGGGCTATGTCGAGAAATCCGCACACTGGATAGGCTTCCTGCTCTTGCTATATGTGGGAGGTTCTATGATACTCGAGGCTATCAGGGGGAAGGAGGAAGCGCGCGACCTGAACGGCATCAGGAACATCCTCGTCGCATCCGTTGCGACGAGCATCGACGCGCTTGCTGTCGGCATATCCCTTTCCATGGATCTCGAACCCATGGGCTCTGCCCTGCTCAAGGCGGCGGCAGTGCTGATCGTCACGATCCTCACGGTCGTGGCCGGTATCCTCGGCGGACGGAAGATAGGCACCCGCTTCGGCCGCCGGGCAGAGTTCGCCGGCGGCTGCGTGCTCATCCTGCTGGGCCTGAATATCCTGCTGGGCGTTTTTTAGGCCCGGAAGTGCTTGATAAACCGAAAAAATACATATCTTTGCAGGCTGACTTCTCCGTAATGTCAGCCAGACACGAGTGTTAAACCCTCCCGGACCATACCGTCCGGGCACAAAAAGGGATGAGGTATGATCAGCATTTTCTACAGGCTTGGCGGTAAGGTCGATTACTTCCAGTCCGAAACGGAGTTCGCAAAACTGAAGAGGGAGGATGTCCTTTGGATCGACCTCCTCGATCCTTCAGGCGAAGAGAAAAGAGCCACGGAATTATTCCTTGGTACGGAGATCCAGAGCCGTGCACAGGCTGAGGAGATCGAGAGTTCATCCCGTTTCTCCGAGTCCGATACGGCCATATTCGCCAATACCAACTACCTTACTCCTACCGGTGACGAGTACAACTCAGACCCGGTGTCGTTCACCATTGTCGGAGACACCCTCACCACCCTGCGCGAGATACCCCTGCGAAGCATCACCAGCCTCCAGCAGAAACTCTGTGCCAAGCCCGCGCTCTTCCCGAGCGGATGGAACATCTTCGTGACCATGCTGGACCAGCGCGTCGACCTCGACGCCGACATGGTAGAGATCCTCGGAAAGGAGACTGCGCGCTTCTCCAAGCGCATCAACCAGCAGGAGGATATCAATGAGGACTTCCTTCTGGACATTAATCAGTTGCAGGAGAATACCATGATCGTCCGCGAGAATGTCGTGGACAAGCAGCGCCTCATCTCCAACCTGCTCAAGAGCGACCGCTATCCAGCCTCGCTCGAACCCAGGCTCAATGTCCTGCTCCAGGATATCGCCTCACTCATCAACCATGCCAATTTCAACTTCGAAAGGCTTGAATATCTGCAGGATACGGTCCTCGGTCTGATCAACCTCGACCAGAACCGCATCATGAAGATCTTCACCCTGATCTCCCTGCTCATCATGCCTGCCACGTTCGTCGCCAGTTTCTACGGCATGAACGTCAAGCTCCCGCTTGCGGGAGTGGGCTTGGCCTGGGTCGTGATACTCGCTATCATGGTGCTTTTCGCATTCGCGCTGTGGTTCGCCTTCAAAAAGAAGAAATTGCTCTGAAAAGAGACGTTTATTTCTTTGGAAATCAGAATATTTTACCTACCTTTGCACGCTTTTCGCCCGGCGTGCTTTTTTATTCCGCCCCGCGAAGCACTTAAAATAATGTTAAACCCCTAGTTTGTTTCAATTAAACAATTATGGCAGAATTTTTAAACGCATCCGTTGCTCCCGAGAATTTTGATTGGGATGCTTTCGAAGGCAGTACCTCCGTCTACGGTGGTGAAGAGAAAGAGAAGATCCGCGAGGCTTACGACCAGACCCTTTCCAAGGTCGTCGAGAACGAAGTCGTCGAGGGTGAAGTCACCGCTATCAACAAGCGTGAGGTCATCGTGACCATCGGCGGAAAGAGCGAAGGCGTCATCTCCGCTCCCGAGTTCCGTTACAACCCCGACCTCAAGGTCGGCGACAAGGTCGAGGTCTATGTAGAGTCCGCAGAGGACCGCAAGGGCCAGCTCATCCTCTCCCACAAGAAGGCACGCGCCCTCAAGTCTTGGGACAGAGTCAACGAAGCTTACAACAATAACGAGATCGTCAAGGGTTTCGTCAAGACCCGTACGAAGGGCGGCATGATCGTCGACGTGTTCGGCATCGAGGCCTTCCTCCCCGGTTCCCAGATCGACATCAAGCCCATCCGTGACTACGATGCCTACGTGAACCAGACTATCGATTTCAAGATCGTCAAGATCAACCAGGAGTTCCGCAACGTCGTCGTCTCCCACAAGGCCCTTCTCGAGGCCGAGCAGGAGCAGAAGAGGGCCGAGCTCATCTCCAAGCTGGAGAAGGGCCAGGTGCTCGAGGGTACCGTCAAGAACATCACCAACTACGGTGTGTTCGTGGACCTCGGCGGTGTCGACGGTCTCATCCACATCACCGACCTTTCTTGGGGCCGCGTCAACCATCCCGAGGAGTTCGTTCAGCTCGGCGAGAAGATCCAGGTCGTCGTCCTCGACTTCAACGAGCAGCAGAAGCGCATCGCCCTCGGTTACAAGCAGCTTACTCCCCATCCTTGGGACGCTCTCGACGAGAACCTCAAGGTTGGTGACAAGGTCAAGGGCAAGGTCATCCTCATCGCCGACTACGGCGCATTCGTGGAGCTTGTCCCCGGTGTCGAGGGTCTCATCCATGTTTCCGAGATGAGCTGGTCACCCAGACTCCACTCCGCCCAGGAGTTCCTGAAGGTGGGTGACGAGGTCGAGGCCCAGATCTTGACCATCGACCGTGAGAACCGCAAGATGTCCCTCGGACTCAAGCAGCTCACCGTCAATCCTTGGGAGAACATCCGCACCAAGTATCCTATCGGCTCGCAGCACAAGGCCGTCGTCCGCAACATCACCAACTTCGGCGTCTTTGCCGAGCTCGAGGATGGTGTCGAGGGACTCGTCCACATCAGCGACCTTTCCTGGAACAAGATCAAGCATCCGTCCGAGATGGTTGCCGCAGGTGACACCATCGACGTCCAGATCCTTGACTTTGACGAGGCCAACCGCAAGCTCAGCCTCGGTCACAAGCAGCTCCTTCCCAACCCTTGGGACGAGGTTGAGGCCAAGTATCCCGTCGGTTCCACCGTCGAGGGTACCATCGCCGCCGTCACTGACAAGGGCGCTACCATCACCCTTGACGGAGAGGCTGAAGGATTCGCTTTCAACCGCGAGATCCTCAAGGAGGACGGCAAGCCCGCCACTGTCGGCGAGACCCTTCCGTTCCGCGTCATCGAGCTTCGCCGCTCGACCCGCCGCATCCTTCTCTCGCACGTAAGGACTTACGCCGAGGCCAAGGAGAAGGCTGTCGCCGCTGAGGTAGACAACACCAAGAAGGCTGTCAAGAAGATCAACTCTTCCGTCGAAAGGACCACCCTCGGTGACATCGACGCCCTCGCCGCTCTCAAGGAGAAACTCGAGAAAGGTGAATAAGGATGGACTTCACGCTTAAGGTGATGGGTTCGGCTTCGGCCAAGCCCGTTCCCGAAAGATTCCAGAGCGCCCAAGTACTTACAGTACGGGGGCGCTCCTTTTTAATCGACTGCGGCGAGGGCGTGCAGACCCGCCTGCAGCAGTTCGGGGTGTCGCCGATGAAGATCGAGTCGATCTTCATCTCGCACATACACGGAGATCATGTCTTCGGAATTTTCGGCCTGCTTTCGACGATGGGGATGCTTTCGCGTCCCACGCCCCTGAACATCTATGCTCCCGTGTCCTTCGGACCTATCCTGAAGTTCTTCCTTTCATATTACGGGGAGGGCGTCGGGTTCGAGATCAGGCACATCCCGCTGAAGATGAAGGAGCCGGAGATGGTCTATGACACCAAGTCCTTCGAGGTGCTTGCATTCCCCCTGAACCATGGGATCGAGACTTTCGGTTTCCTGTTCAGGGAGAAGAAACCCCAGCTCAATGTCTGGAAGCACATGCTCTCCCGTTATGAGTTCACCCTGACGGAAATAGGGACGCTCAAGCGCGGCGAGGACGTAGTGCGCGGTGACGAAGTCATCCGCTGCGCCGACGCCGCCTACGAGCCGTGGGAGCCGCGAAGCTTCGCGTATTGCTCTGACACGGCTCCGTTCCCGGAGCTGGCGGGCTGGGTGAAGGGTGTGGACCTGCTGTACCACGAGGCGACATACACGGCCGCGCACGCCGATCTGGCAGAGAAGCGGCATCATTCGACAACGCTGCAGGCAGCACAGTGCGCCCTCGACGCCGGCGCGAAGCGCCTGGTCATCGGGCACTACAGCTCCCGCGAGCGCGACGCTTCCGTCTATGAGGCCGAGTGCCGTACGGTCTTTCCGGAGACATACGCCGCCTCGGACGGATCCGAGTTCGATATCCCGATCAAGAAAAAGGATGACCTTTGAGGCCATCCTTTTTCATTTATCAATCGTTCCGGTTTTGGTTTAGTATCCGAGTTCGGTGACGGGGTCGGTCAGCTCGGAAGCTTCTGCATCGTTGGCGTCGAGTTTGAAGACCATGAACTTGGTGTTGTCCTTGGTGCAAGGCTCCCAGCCGAGGCCGTCCTTGCCGTTGGGATCGCTGTACTTGGCGAAGTTGGTCCAGGCGGTGAGCATCTTCTCTGAGAGGTCCCAGTCGCCCTGGGTCCAGGGACGCCAGCAGTACTGGAGGGTCTTGAAGACGAACCAGAGGTCGGATGAGTGGAATGCACCCTTGAGGCGGGCGGTGACAGAAGGCTCGCTGCCGTCATCCGGGAGCGGACGGGCGAACTCATAAGCCCAGGCCTTGTTGGAGCCCTTCTCCTCGCGGTTGAGGCAGAATGCGGCGATGCCTGCGGACATGTTGCCCATGTCGTTCATGGTATAACCCATCATGTAAGGGATGTCGGCGACAGTGCCGTCGAGGCAGGCTGCGTCGAAGCTCTTGACATTGCACCAGCCGTCAACGACGGGAGAACCGGTGAGGGAGGCACGCTGTCCGGTGGCTCCGCCATAGATGGTAGGGAGGGCGTAGACCTCGGTGGTACCGGCCCTGCGCATCTTCTCAAGGCTGTCATATCCGGCCCAGTCGAAGATCTCCTTGTTCCTGGCGGCCTGCTCCTCGGGAGAGAGAGCGGGGGCGCGCATAGCATTGGCGGGAGCTGCAGCTGCCTGGGGCTGAGGGACGGTGAGACCGCCGCCGCTCATGATGACGGCCTTGTCGATGAGCCCGACGGTGAGAGGGGAGGCGACCAGCGTCTTGACGCTGCCGGCGCCGGCGCTCTGGCCGAAGATGGTGACGTTGTCAGGATCGCCGCCGAACTGGGCGATATTCTTCTGGATCCACTTGAGGGACTCGATTTGGTCGAGGATACCGTAGTTGCCGGATACGCCGTGAGGGCTCTCTGCGGCAAGCTCGGGATGGGTCAGGAAGCCGAATACGCCGAGACGGTAGTTGATGGATACGAGGACGACGCCCTTGGCGGCCCACTCGGAGCCTTCGAACTCAGGCTCGGAGCCCCAGCCTTCGCGGTAGCCGCCGCCATGGATCCAGAGGGCGACAGGGAGCTTAGCATCGGGCTTGCCGGGAGCGGTAGTCCAGACATTCAGGTAGAGGCAGTCCTCGCTGTAGGGCTGCTCGGCGCCGTAACCCCACTCAGTGGTGTAGCCGCCGGGATAGTGGACGGCCTGGAAGCCGGGGTGACCGAAGATGTCGCAGACCTTCACGCCCTTCCAGGGGGTGACAGGCTGGGGCTCTTTCCAACGGAGGTCGCCGATAGGGGCTGCTGCATAAGGGATTCCGCGATAGACGGTGACACCTTTCTTGGGAGCGGCGACACCCTGGACCTGGCCACCTTCGATGGTGAGGATAGGGCTGCTGCTCTCTTTCGCTGTGCACCCGAACAGGACGAGTGCGGACAGAAGGATCAATGCTTTTCTCATGGTTGAATGTTATTTTGAGTGTTGAAGTTTGCGGTTATTGATTCAAATATAAACTTTTAAATGTTTCGTTGTAAACGGGCCTGTCGAGATTGCTCCAATATCGAAATAAAATGATTTGATTGCTAAATTTGAACGAATCGCCATTATTTGTTAACTTTACGGCATATGAAAAGACGTGCATCCTTCCTCGCGTTTGCCGTGGCTGCGGTCCTGCTTCTCGTGTCTGCGGCCGATACACCCCAACAGCGCTATATAGACCGTTGGGCCGCCACGGCGGTCCGTGAAATGTACCGCAGCGGCGTTCCTGCGAGTATCACCCTTGCCCAGGGCATACTTGAGTCGCGTTCAGGGCTTTCCGCCCTCGCTGCCGAGGGCAACAACCATTTTGGCATCAAGTGCCACAAGGACTGGAAAGGGAAGACCATGAGGGTGGATGACGACAGGAAGGGCGAGTGCTTCCGCGTCTATGACACTGCGGAGGAGTCGTTCCGCGACCATTCCGATTTCCTTAGGTACTGGGACCGCTACAAATTCCTGTTCGACTTTGATACAAAGGATTATGAATCATGGGCTTACGGGCTTAAGAAGGCGGGCTATGCCACGGATCCTTCATATCCCGAAAAGCTCATCAAGATCATCGAGGAGAACGGGCTTTCGAAGTATGACTCGATGACGCAGGCCCAGGCGTCCCGTGCGTCTTCATCGCCGTCCAAGGCCGCTCCCGCTCCTCCGAAGACCTCTGACAAAGCTTCGTCCAAGTCTTCTTCCAAGGCATCGGAAAAGGCTTCCGCCAAGGAGTCAAGGGCTGCGGCCAAAGCCGCCAAGGCCTCCAAGGCCGAGGAGGCCCGTGCCGCCAGGAAGGCTGCGCGCCGCGAGCGCCTTGCCGCCATGGAGGTGATCCCCGACGAGATTCCCGAGGCTCCGAACGCACTTGAGGAAGCTGTGCTGGTCACGCCCGCGGCGGCCGAGGAGTTCCATTTCAGTCTGACCCGTCCGGTATATACCCGCAACGGAGTGCCCTTCGTCTATTCCGTCGAGGGTGAGAGCTATTCCAGCATCGCTGTTTCGTACAATCTCTTCCCCAAGGAGATATTGAACATCAATGACTTGAGCGCTGAGACCATGCTCCTTCCCGGTACAGTGGTGTATATCCAGCAGAAGAAGAATCAGGCCGAGAAGGGCTTGGACAAGTACATAGTTGAGACCGATGGCGAGAATCTCCGCGATATCTGCCAGCGCTTCGCAGTTCGAATGAGTTCCGTCTGCAAGATGAACGGATTCAGCGCCGGCCATGCCCTTCGTGAAGGTGATACCGTCCTCCTCAGAAAACCCGGAAAATGAAAAAGGCAGTTTCAATAGCACTCATCGCCGCCTTGACCGTTGCGTTTATTGCGGGTGTGATGGTCTTCAGGTGGTATTCCGATAACAAAAGGGCCAATTTCAGCCGTGAAACTGTCCTGTACGTGTATCCCGGAATGGATGCAAACAAAGTCCTCCGGATGGTCTCCGACTCGGCCGGCGTCCTTCGTTCCAGGAGCTTGGAACGCGCCTTTGCCGACAAGCATGTCTCCGAATATATGCAGCCCGGACGCTATGTGATAAAGCCCTCGTCTTCGAGCGTCTATGTGGCCCGCATGCTCAATAACGGCTGGCAGACTCCCACGCGGCTCGTGCTTTCAGGCACGATGCGCCGCAAGGGCGACATCGCCCGCAAGATAGGCAACCAGATGCTGGTGGACAGCGCTGAGGTGGTCGCCGCCTTGAACGACGACGCCTTGCTGGCAAAGTACGGTTTCAACTCCGTCAATGTCTTTTCTCTCTTTATCCCGGACACTTACGAGATGTACTGGACGGCTTCCGTGGAGGAGATACTTCAGAAGCAAAAGGATGCATATGATGCATTCTGGACTCCGGAGAATGTCGCCAAGGCGGAAAAGCTCGGCCTGACCAAGGAACAGGTGAGCATCGTCGCTTCGATCGTGAAAGGGGAGACCAACTACGAGCCGGAGATGCCTTCGGTGGCGGGAGTCTACCTCAACCGCCTGCGCATCGGAATGCTGCTGCAGGCCGACCCTACTGTGGCCTATTGCTTCGATTATGAGCCGAACCGCATCCTCCTGCGCCACCTGCAAGTCGATTCGCCGTACAATACCTACAAGTACGCCGGTCTGCCTCCCGGCCCGATCGCGGTGCCGACAAAGGCCTGCTTGAACGCAGTCCTCAATCCAGATCCGCACAATTACCTGTATTTCTGCGCCAATTCAGATTTCAGCGGTACCCACAAGTTCGCTTCCACTCTCTCCGAGCACATGCGCAACGCCCGCGAGTTCCAGGCCGCCCTCAACCGCCGCAACGCCTCGCGCTGATTCTTTCTCCGAGGGGGGAGTATGCCCCCGAAAATTGCCTTCACTTCGTTCGGCCCCTCCCATTGCGACGCAATGGGCCCCTCCCTCTTATGTTGCCGAGGGTGGCACAAATTTTCGTGGGGCATACTCCCCCTCGGAGAAGGCGCGTTAGACGCGCTTGACCTTGATGACGTGCTTGAGTGCGGAGACCTGCGAGATGACCTTGTCCAGCTCCATGTTGGAAGGGACGAGGATACGGACCGCTATGTCATAGCAGCCGTTGCGGTGGTCCTCATTGACATTGAAACTGCGGATGGAGGCCTTGAAACTGCCGACCACTTCCATTATTTTGGCCATAACGGAGTGGTCCATGTCGGCGAGTATCTTCAGCGTGCAGAGGAAATCGCCTGAGCTCGGGGTTTCAGACCAGACCACGCGCTGGATACGGTAGGGATAACGGTCGAGCAGGCGGGCGGCGTTCGGGCACGTGATCCTATGGATCTTGATGCCCTCGCCGCGCGTAACGAAGCCGAAGACGTCGTCTCCGTAGACGGGATTGCAGCAGCGGGCCATCCTGTAGTCCAGACCCTTGACATCCTTGGCGTTGAGGACAAGGATGTCGTCCGACGACTTGTTGCCCTTCCAGTCCTTTACCGTCAGCTCTTCAGGTTTGACCTGGGCATCCTCCGCGGGCGCATTCTGCGCCTGGATGAAAGCCTTGATGTCGTTGATGTCCACCGTCCCTTCGCCGACGGCTCCGAGGAAGGAGTTGATGCTCGAGTACCTGTACTTCTTCATCAGCTCGCGCATCATGCTGTCCGGCAACTCGAGCTTCCAATTCTTGAGCCGGCGTTCAAGCAGTTCGCGGCCTTCGGCGGCTTTCTTGAACTCGGCTTCCTTGAGCTCGTGCTTGATGCGGCTCTTGGCCTTGGACGTGACCACCCAGTTCAGCCAGTCCTGGGTAGGCCGCTGGTTCTTGCCGGTCATGATCTCCACCACATCGCCCGTGGCGAGCTTTTCCTTGATGGACACGGCCTTGCCGTTGACGCGTGCACCTGTGCACTTGGCGCCTATGCCACTGTGGATGTTGAAAGCGAAATCCAGCACGGACGAGCCGGCCGCAAGTTTGCGCAGCTCTCCCGAAGGGGTGAACACGAAGATTTCCTTGGACGGCGGCGCCGGCAGGTCGTCTTCGCCGTCGTAGTCAGGCGGCGAGAGCGTCTCGGAAGAGCCGTGCTCGAGCGAGCTGCGCACGGCGTTCAGCCACGCATCCAGCGCCGCCTCCTGCTTGATGCCCTTGTAGGACCAGTGCGAAGCCAGGCCGCTCTCGGCCATCTCGTCCATGCGCTTGGTCCTGATCTGGACCTCCAGGCAGGCTCCCTCGGCATTCTTGACAGTGATGTGCAGCGACTCGTATCCGTTGGGCTTGGGATTGGATATCCAGTCGCGCAGGCGGGAGGTATCCGACTCGTACTCCTCCGTCACGAAGCCGAAGACCTTCCAACAGAGGGCATGCTCCACAGCCCTGTCTTCCTCGCAGTCGATGATGAATCGGATAGCGAATACGTCATACACCCCGTCGAAATCGACCTTCTGTTTCTGCATCTTTTTCCAGATGGAGAACGCAGTCTTGGTGCGGGCCTTCAGCTTGTACTTGATGCCGGCCTCCGATAGCTTGGCCTTGAGAGGCTCGATGAACTGCGTGGTGATGAGCTGGCGGTCACGCTCGGTGGCCTTCAGGCGGTTGGTGATGGCGCGGTACTCTTCCGGTTCGGCGTATTTGAAATAGATGTCCTCCATCTCGCTCTTCATGTTGTAGAGTCCGAGCTGATGGGCGAGGGGAATGTAGAGTAGAAGCGTTTCAAGCTGCTTGCGCTCGCGCGAAGCCTTCGGGAAAAGCTCGAGGCTGCGCATGACCTCAAGGCGGTCAGCAAGCTTCAGGACTACCACCCTGGGGTCGGTGGAGTAGCTGACTATCAGTTTCTTGTAATTGTCCGCCTCGAGCCGGGTGTCCTTCGGCTTGATGGTGGCTATCTTGTTGAGGCCATCCACCATCGTGAGGATGTCCCGGCCGAAATGGCCGACTGAGCGCAGGTCGATGTCGGACCTGTCGCGGGTCGCTTCGTGCAGGAAAACTGCTGCGATGCACTCGGGACCGAGGCCGATCTCGTCCGCGGCTATCTTCGCGACGTTCTCGGGATGCTCGATGAAAGGAGCGCCGTTACCACGCTTCATGCCGTCCAGTGCCTCGGAGGCAATGGCGTATGCCGCGGCAACCAGTTCCTTGTCCCTGCCGGTGTATGCGGGGAAGAGCTCTTCGATCCTTTCCATAGCGCAGTCGATCAACCGTGTCTATACAAAGATAATCAAAAAATCAGAACTGGAAATAGATGAAAGCCTGAAGGTCGGCGGTGATGAACTGATAGACGAAGAAAACCGCAGCCACGACGATGAACACCATGACCGGCAGCGGCAGCATCGCGAAATTGACCCTGTACCACCTCTTGAAGCGCTCCGGAAGCCAGTGGATGATCATTCCTAAGATGACTAAGATGAATACGTTGCGGTATTCGTGGCAGATCTGGGGGATGACGGACAGGTTCCAGGCGGAGCCGATCTGGTGCACCATGTTCCGCGCCGTCTGCCAGGCCACTTCGTTGGCCGTGGCCGGATCGAGGTTGGATCCGCTGCGGAAGAAAAGGCGGGTGAAGGTGATGAAAGTGAATGTCTGTGCTACGCCCCAGACAGTCCCCAGGACCTTGAAAGCCCGTCTTCCACCACAGAGATGGTAGATGTAGCGGATAAGTGTCCCGGCGCAGACTATTGCCGTCCAGACGGAGAGCAGGTTGAAGACGGGGGCCGGAGCGACCCTGGCCAGGACGGCGCATGCCGCCGTCGCCAGGGCCATCGCCCCCATCCTGAGATGCCAGTTCATGTCTTTCCAGAACTGGTATCCGATGGTTCCAAGGCCGTTCAGACCGCCCCAGATGATGAAGTTCCAGCTGGCGCCGTGCCATAGTCCGCCCAGCAGCATCGTGATGAAGCGGTTCATGTTGGCTGTGATCTTCTTGCGCCTGGCGGGATTGAACCAGGCGACAATGCCGACTATGGCGGAGAAGGACAGGACTCCGACTCCCACCCAGATGCTTCCGGACAGCCAGACGCCCACCGCGGCGAAGAGCACGCTCCAGAAGTAAGTCCCGAAAGTGGCATTGCGGTTGCCGCCGAGGGGAATATACAAGTAGTTCTTGAGCCATCGGCTCAGCGACATGTGCCAGCGCCTCCAGAAATCCTGGGGATTGGTGGCCTTGTATGGCGAATTGAAGTTCTTCGGCAGGTAGAATCCCATAAGCATGGCCACACCGATAGCGATGTCTGTATAGCCCGAGAAATCGGCATAAACCTGCAGGGAATAGCCGAATATGGCACAAAGGTTCTCGAAGCCGGTGAACAGCAGTGGATTGTCAAATACCCTGTCGATGAAATTGACGGCGATGTAGTCACTCAGGACGATTTTCTTGACCAGTCCGTTAAGTATCCAGAATACGGCTATGCCGAACTGTTTCCGGCCCAGATTCCACGGCCGGTACATCTGCGGGATGAACTCGCTCGCGCGTACGATGGGACCGGCGACAAGCTGCGGGAAGAAGCTTACGAAGAATCCGAAGTCAAGTATGTTCCTGACGGGTTTGAGTTGTCCGCGGTATACGTCCACGGTGTAGCTTATGACCTGGAAGGTGAAGAACGATATGCCCACCGGCAGCACTATGCTGTCGACGCTCCAGCGATTGGACCCAACCAGCTGGTTGCCGGCCCAGGAGAAGATATCGAACACCTTGAAGTCGATTCCCAGCAGGTTGTTGACTACATCCGTGAAGAAATATGCGTACTTGAAATAGCACAGCAGGAAAAGGTCGATGCAGATGCTTAGGATGAGCCATGCTTTCTTTCCTCCTTGCGACTGCGAGGAGTATATGCGCCGTGCTATCAGGAAGTCCGAGCAGGTGACGAAGATGAGTATCAGGACAGATAGCCCGCTGGTCTTGTAGTAGAAGAACAGGCTGACGAAGAACAGGTAGGCGTTGCGGAGCAGGCGCCGGTCCTTAACGAGCGTGAATCCCGCGAATACGAAGGCGAAGAAGGCCCAGAAATAGAACTGGGTGAAAAGCAGGGGAGAGCCCGCGTCGAACGCGAACACCCGATGCAGGAAGGCGCCTGCCGTATCCGGGATGCCTGCCATCATCTCTTTTGTCCGTTGTAATCGTCCACTATCGCATTGTAGAGCATGTCTCCGAGCAGCACGTATCCTTCCGGAGTGAAGTGCAGCCTGTCGGTCTTGACCAGGCCTGCATCTCGCCACTTGAT
>JBGUGW010000106.1:0-14319 GCA_045111695.1 Candidatus Cryptobacteroides sp.
CTTGCCGGAGAGGACGCGCTGGACGATGAACTGGTCGGTACACCAGTACCAGAAACCGATGATGGCGGAGCCGAAGAGGGCGCCGTACCACGGGAATTCAGCATCCTTGCCGCTGCGCATCAGGTCGGTCATCGTATCTCCGTACTCATTGACCGGCTGGGCGTTGCAGATGTCCATCATGGCGTTCCAGCCGCCGAGCTCCCTGAGGCCGAGCCATAGGATGACCAGAGAGCCGAGCAGTAGGATAGGGGTCTGGAGGACCGATGTCTTGAGGACCGACTCCATGCCGCCGATGACGGTGTAGATGGCGGTGATGATCACAAGGGCGAGGGCTGCAACCCAGAAGTTGATGCCGAGGAGGGTGTTGAGTGCGAGGCCGCCGGCGAGGACGGTCACGGACACCTTGGTGAGGACGTAGCTGGCGAGGGAAAGCCAGGTGAGGATGCCGCGGCTCTCCTTGTTGTAGCGCTTCTCGAGGAACTCGGGCATGGTGTAAACCATACTGCGCTCGTAGAAGGGAACGAATACCCAGCCGAGGATGAGGATCATCCAGCCCTGGATCTCCCAGTGGGCCTGGGCCATACCGGCTGAAGCGCCGGTGCCGGCGAGGCCGATGAGGTGCTCGGAGCCGATATTGGATGCGAAGATGGAAGCGCCGATGGCGATCCATGTGGCGCTGCGGCCGCTGAGGAAGTAGTCGCCTGAGGTTTCTTTCTTCTTGCGGGAGACATCATAGCAGATCCAGACCATCGCCAGGAAGAAGATTCCGATGACGATCCAGTCCCATGATGCAAGGGATATGCGGTTCAGGTCAGCCTGCAAAGGAAGGAATTGTAGCATATTGTCTAATGTTTTGGTTTATTTTTCAACAGAGAATGCGAAGATGCAGTGGCTGGTGTACTTCTCGCCGGGACGGAGCACTACGGACGGCCACTCCGCGTGGTGCGGGGTGTCCGGATAGTGCTGGGTCTCGAGGCAGATGCCTGCGCGCTGGTTGTACACGATGCCCTTCTTGCCGGTCACGCTGCCGTCAAGGAAGTTGCCGGAATAGACCTGGATGCCGGGCTCGTCGGTGTAGACCTCGAGCTTGATGCCGGTCGTGGGGCTGGTGAGGGATGCTGCGGGAACAGTGATGTCGCCGTTGGTGTCGAGGATCCAGTTGTGGTCGTAGCCGTTGCCGAGGTCGATCTGCTCGAAGTCGCGTTTGTCGATGTCGTCGCCGATGCGCTTGGGAGTGTTGAAGTCCATGGGGGTGTCGAGAAGGGAGACGATCTCACCGGTAGGGATGAGGCCGGCGCCGACGGCGGTGGTGGTGCTGGACTTGATGTACAGGATGTCATCGAGGACGTTCTTGGTAGGATCGCCGTCGATGTTGAAGTAGGAGTGGTTGGTCATGTTGATGACCGTCGGCTTGTCGGAGGTGGCCTCATACCAGATGTCGATGGCGTTCTGGTCGGTGAGGGTGTAGGTTACATAGGCCTTGACGTTGCCGGGGAAGTTGTTGTCACCGTCGGGGGAGTTACGGAGGAGCTTGAGGTGGCTTGCGTCAGCCTCGACTACCTCGTACACCTGATACTGCCAGCCGGTAGGACCGCCGTGCAGGGTGTTCTCTCCGTCATTCTTCGGGAGATTGTACACGGTGCCGTCGATCTCAAAGCTGCCGCCCGCGATGCGGTTGGCGTAGCGGCCGATGGAGGCGCCGAAGTCACTTGCGTTGTTCTCGGGGAAATAGTCGGACACCTTGTCGAATCCGAGGACCACGTCCTTGAAGCTGCCATCCTTGGCCGGAGCCATGATGGAGACGATGCGGCCGCCGAAGTTGGTGATGCACACCTCCATGCCGTTGGCATTTGTGAGGGTGTAGAGGGCGGTGGGCTGTCCGTTGTATTCGTTGACGAAATTCTGGGGATCGAGGCCTGACTTGGTGAGGCCGGCGTCCTTCTTCTTGGCGCAGCCGACGGCGAGGATCGCCATCGCTACTGCAAGTACGGTTTTGATGTGTTTCATTTCGTTTGTATGGTTATTTGATTTCGATGGCAATGATGGACATGGCGGGGACCTTGATCTCGATGCCGGCATCCGTCACCTTGAAGTCCTTGAAAGCTTCGGGAGCGACCTTGGCCTTCTTGCCGAACTCGTTGCAGTCGGTGATCTTCTTGGAAGTGAGGATACGGGCGGAGACATCGCGCTTCCTGACCTTTCCGAGATCGTCCCATGTCAGAAGGACTTCCTGGCCGTTCTTGAGGTCGATGTTGGTGATGTCGACGTTGATGACGTCACCCTTGCGGGAGGCGGTGGCGCTGAGCGAAGGGACGGGGCCCTTGTCGCTGTTGGCAATCTCCTTTGTGCTGTAATCCAGGGGAATGAACTCGGCATCCTGATGCACCTTGTACATCTCGAACACATGGTAGGTGGGGGTGAGGACCATCTGGTCGTCCTTGGTGAGGATCATCGACTGGAGGACGTTCACGACCTGGGCGATGTTGGCCATCTTGATGCGGCGGGTGTACTTGTGGAAGATGTCCAGGGATACGGCGGCAACGATGGCGTCACGCATGGTGTTCTGCTGGAAAAGGTGGCCGGGATCGGTGCCGGGCTCGACATCCCACCAGGTGCCCCATTCGTCCACGAGCAGGTCGACCTTGCACTCGGGGTCGTACTTGTCCATGATGGCGATGTGCTTCTGGATGCAGGGCTCGATGGCTACCGCCCTTCCGAGGGCGCGGTAGTACTCCTGGTCGGTGAAGTTGGTGGCTGAACCCTTGCTTCCCGTCCAGGTCATGCAGGTATAGTAGTGGACGGCGATGGCGTCCATCTGGGTGCAGATGTTCTGCATGCAGACCTCGGTCCAGTTGTAGTCGGTGTCGGAGGCGCCGCTGGCGATCTTGTACAGGCGGTTGCCGTTGTAGTCGCGGGTGTAGGTGGTGTAGCGGCGGAAGAGGTTGGAATAGTACTCCGGCGTCATGTTGCCGCCGCAGCCCCAGGCTTCGTTGCCGATGCCGAGGAACTTGACCTTCCAGGGTTCGTCACGGCCGTTGTCACGGCGCATTTCGGCCACGGTGCTGTGGCTGGAGGAAGTCATGTATTCGACCCACTTGGCAAGCTCCTCGGGAGTGCCGCTTCCGACGTTGCCGCTGATGTAGGGCTCGCAGTCGAGAAGCTCGCAGAGATTCAGGAACTCATGGGTACCGAAGCTGTTGTCCTCGAGGGTGCCTCCCCAGTTGTTGTTGCTGATCTTGGCGCGCTTGGAGACGGGGCCGATGCCGTCCATCCAGTGATAGTCGTCGGCGAAGCATCCGCCCGGCCAGCGCATGACGGGGACCTGGAGGTCCTTGAGCGCGTTGAGCACGTCGAGGCGGTATCCGTCCTTGTTGGGGATGGGGGAGTCCTTGCCGACCCACAGTCCGCCGTAGATGCAGCTGCCGAGATGCTCCGAGAACTGGCCGTAGATCTCCTTGGGAATGATCTGTCCGTTGGCTTCGGCGTCCTTGACGTGAATCCTGGTCTGGGCAGAGAGGCTGATGCCGGCGGTCAGTGCAAGCGCCAGCGTGAGAAGTTTTCTGAAAGTGTTCATATCGTTGTCATTGGTTATCGTTCAGTGATGTATCTACAAATATAACTTTTTTTCCCTTTTCTCCTAAGGAGAAAGGACGACAACTACCGATAGTGTACGAATGTGAACCAAAACTGAAAGAAAATGCACCTCGTGGAGGATGCCTAAAAGTGATGGAAACCGGTGTAGTCACGGTCGGAACCTTCCCATATGATGACGGATTGTCCCTGTTTCGTTCTCTCAGGGGCTGGGATGATCTCTCCTATGACGGTGTGCGGTATGCTGACGGGTGTGCCGGGACGGCAGGTGAACAGGAGTTCGTAGTCCTCGCCGCCGTCCAGGGCAAGCTCGGCGGGGTCCCAGCCGCGGCGCGCGCAGACGGCCTGGAGCTCCGCTGAAAGCGGCAGGCTCCGGACATCGACGCGCGCTGCTGCCCCGGACTCCTCCAGGATGTGCCTGAGGTCGGATCCTATGCCGTCAGAGATGTCCATGCAGGCGTTCACGCCTGTCGTCGCCGCCAGTTTGAGTCCTTCCGATATGCGCGGCACCGGCCGGTAATGGCGCTCCACAAGCGTCCGTTCGGACTCGTCGCGCTTGAGAGCATCATCGTGGGACTTCCGGTCGGGGTGCTGCCGGAGCGCGGCTGCGCGGACATCCTCAAGGATGATCCGCAGCCCTGCGGCCGAGTCGCCGAGCGTGCCGGTCACGCAGACGAGGTCGCCCGGCTGCGCGGCCGATCGTTTGAGCGATTGCCCGGCCCCGCAGCTGCCCAACACGGTTACGCTGATGCAGAGACGGTCCTTTGATGCTGTGGTGTCACCACCCAGAAGGGGGCAGTTGAAACGGTCGGATATGTCCTTGTATCCTCGGATGAACTCCTCGGTAAAGCCTTCCGGGATGTTTTTCGGAAGCGCCGTGCTGAGGAAGCTCCCGACGGGGCGTCCTCCCATCCCGGCTATGTCGCTGATATTCACGGCGGCCGATTTCCATCCCAGGTTGTATGGGCCTATGTCTTCCAGCAGGAAATGCACCCCTTCCACGAGCATGTCGGTGGTGACGAGCGTCTCCACACCGTCCCTCTGGGGTATGACCGCGCAGTCGTCACCGATGCCCAGGATACCCTCGGGCACCTCGAACTGCTCCTTGATCCATCCGATCAGTTCAAATTCGCCTTTTCCCATACTTTTTCTCCCTGCCATCCTTTTCTGAACAAAACGGGCGTTTTTGTTCAGAATTGCCCTTATTTCAGCCGTTTCTGAACGAAATCGGCATTTTTGTTCAGATTTGCGGGCGGGGTGTGGACAAATGTAAGAATAATCAGCGGAATTGCTATCTTTGCAGCCAGCAATTTCAAGGTAAGCAATGGACGACAGCAGGACAGCGACATACGACAGGTTCGAGGCCAGCCTGAGGAAGGAACTCATAAAACTCTGTACTGAATACGAGATGATGAACGGGCAGTTGCTGCACTCGGACGATATCGATGCCAAGTGGGACGAGTTCGCCCGCGACTACATGATCGACGCAGTCCATGAGTTCAACGCATATCCCGAGGCATCCCTCGCCTGGGCGGCTTTCCTCGGCATGGGCGTTGCCCGTCATTGGGACGAGGACTGGAGGAAGCACTCTTCCGACAAGTATGTTTCCTATTATGGCATAAGGGGTTACGATGACATGGACGAGCATGTCCTCAGGGATGTCCTGGGCTACGCCCTGGATTCCGAGAAAGCCAAGGCCGTCAGCTCGATGCTCAGCCGCTGTGCCGCGCTGGTCCTCACGCTCATCCGGCGCGAGGGCTTCGAATCTCAGAGCGTCGAAGCCTACTACGTCCTAATCCGCAGCGTCAAGGTCATGTACCAGATCGGCGCCTCCATGGAGCTTTTCCGTCTTGGATACTCCTTCCGTCCGCTTTGATAAAGGGAGGGGTTGCCGTTTCGGGACTTTTTCCTATCTTTGTAGAAATCAACGGTTTTCACTATGAAAAAGATCATCTCCCTATTGTTTGTCTGCGCCGTTTCGGCGCTGTTCGCCTCCTGCGCTTCCAAGCCGGGTTCGCTCGAACTCTCCTTCAACTATACCAAGCAGGCCGGTCCCGGTTCCAACCAGTACGCAGTCTGGATTGAGGATGCCGGCGGCAAGGTCGTCAAGACTCTCTTCGTCACCGAATTCACATCCAAGGGCCGCAGCCGCGACGGCTCCAAGCCTGCGCGCGGCTATACCTACCGCACTTCGTGCGTCCCGACCTGGGTCAAGCATGTCGGGGCCGAGAGCCTCACTGACGAACAGATGGACGCCTTTACCGGCGCCACGCCTGCCCAGAGCGGTGTTCAGACATTCACTTGGGACTTCACCGACCAGTCCGGGCAGCCGGTCGCCAAAGGCACATACCGCGTTTACCTGGAGGCCACATACAACGGCGCCAGCGTAGTCACCTACACCGGCACGGTTTCATCGGGCGACAAGCCCGGGGATGTCAAATTGGAAAAAACCTATATCGACGAGTCCGAGGACCGCAAGGACATGATTTCCGGCGTCACTGCCAAGATACTGTAGGATCAGCCCTGGACGTCAGTGTCAGGATCGTTCTGCGGATTCCTTTCAATGATGATATCGGCTTCGTCATAATCGCCGAACCAGTCATGCAACTTCTGTTTCGCCCGGGATTCTATCTCGGGTGTTACGTTTTTCGCTACAGCGTAGAACGCCCATAGAAGAGCGGCGAGGTCGTCGGTGTATCCGGCCACGGGGATGAAGTCCGGAATCAGGTCGATCGGAAGGATGAAATAGCCGAGCGCGCCCCAAATTTTGCCCTTGTCGGCAGTCTTGGCCTTGGGGCTGCTCAGGACATAGTAAAGCAGAAGGGCGAGATACACGACCTTTATTCCGGCTTTCTTGGCCGCCTTCGTGATCTTAGCGAGGAAGTCGCTTTCGTTGTAGCGGCCCTGGTATTTTTCGATATTCTTGGGTGTCATCTTGTCTTATGGAGTGAAAGCCTTATCTTTGTCAAGGAGTATAGGCATCATGTTTTTCTTCATTCGCAGGCGCAGACGCAGGAAAAGGACCCTGACGGCCGAACAGGCCGCCGAGGTGGAGCGGCTGCGCATCCAGGCCAAGGCGGCCCTGCCGCCACGCCTGGCCGAGCTCGCCGCCCTACATGGTTTCACCTACAACAATGTCCGCATCAAGCACAATGTCTCCAACTGGGGCAGCTGTTCTGAACTCGGCAACATCAATCTCAATCTCAACCTTATGAGGGTCCCCGAGCATCTGCGGGACTATGTCATGCTCCACGAACTCTGTCACCTGCGCTACATGAACCATGGTCCGGAGTTCCATGCCCTCCTTGAGGAGGTCTGTCCGGACCATCGCGCCCTGGCGCGCGAGCTCAAGGGCTATAAGCTTATCTAGTAGGCCAGCTGCACTCCCGAACAGATCGGCGTCCAGTCGCCCCACCAGTCCTCTTCGTACATGCGTACGTGGGTGCTTGCCTCGACGAGCACCGACTTGGGATATGCGCTCCTGTTCGGGGCGATGGTGACGGGGAAAGTGTTGCCTTTGGAGCCGGAAACTTCGTTGACGGAAGCGATCTGTCCGTCTATGATGATGCGGTACTGCCAGTCGAAATACTTGACATCGGCCTTGGTGTCGTAATACGCGTAGTCGTAGCGTATCATGTAGGTCCCGCCTTCCGCGGGAATAACGGTCGGAAGGTTATCGTATCCGAAAACGGGCTCGTAATAATCTGTGTTACAGGAGCTGAAGCCGATTGCGGCCAGCGCCAGGAGGAGTATGGCTGTCTTTTTCATATGCGAAATCTTTATTATAAGACGGTGCAGGGGCGTTTCTGTTAAAACCCGCGTTATTGTTTCATTTCCCTCAACACCTCTGCGATGGCTGCGTCGAGCTGCGGGTCCTTGCCTTCGAGCCTGTCCTTGAAAGTGTTCTTGACATATATGTCCGGCTTGACACCGGTATTCTCCAGGTCGGAGCCGTCGATGACGTTGTAACAGCCCCAGGCCGGCATGCGGCAGGTAGAGCCGTCCAGCAGGCGTACGGACGAGGTGAAGATGATCCAGCGGTAGGTCTCCGTGCCGACGAGCTTGGCGATGCCGAGGGTCTTGATACCGTTGGAAGTCACCTCGGCATCGGAGAGACTGTGCTCGTTGACCAGCACGACGATGGGCTTGTCGCCGGGCGCGACATTTGGATGGGTGGTCCTCGGGAAATCGCGGTATGCCCATTCGAAATGCCCCTGGCCGCGCAGGAAGTCGATCACTTCCTTGTGCACGTTACCGCCGTTGTTGTAACGGAGGTCGAGGATGAGTGCGTCCTTGTCATACACTTCCGTGTGCATCTTGAGCAGGAACGATTCGAGGTCTTCCGCGCCCATTGCGCGCATATGGATGTATCCGACCCGGCCTCCGGTCTTGTCGGATACGATGTCCGTGCGCTGCTCCTCCCACTCTTTGTAAGCCAGTGTCTTGATGACGGAAGCATCCGTGATGTGGACCTTGGTGTCGAATTCCTTGCCACCACGGCTGAATGTGAGTTTCAGCTCGTCCATCGGTACAGCGCCCGAGAAGTATTTCTCGCGGTTCTGGGCCTTGTCCACCCGCACTCCGTTCACTGCGACGAGTTCGTCGCCTTTCTTCACATCGATACCGTGCCTGTCGGCAGGGGAGTCCGCGAGTATTCCGGCAACCTTGTACGGCGATGCATTGTCGAACATGATGCCCGTACAGTAGGTGCGGATCCTCGTTTCATTCTTCTCCTCGGCTCCGCTTGAGGTGAATCCCATGTGCGAGGAGTTCAGCTCACCCAGAAGGTCGGCGAGAAGGGTCCTGAGGTTGGCGCGGGTCCTCACATAAGGCAGCAGCGATGCATAATAATCCCTGACCGCGTACCAGTCTGCCCCGTGGAAATAGACGTCGTAATAATTCTGCTCGAGTGCAGCCCAGGCCTCGTAGAACATCTGCCTGAACTCATTGTCCAGCACTGCCTCCACGTCTTTCTTGACCTCGGTCTTGGTCGCGGTTGCGGCAGCCGGATCCACCTTGTAGACAGCGCCGGAGGCGAGGCAGTACAGCGCATCCTTGCAACTGAAGAACGAGCCTCCGGTCAGGTCCTTGACCTGTTTGGGCTTTGCATCCGGGTCGGAAATCTCAAGGGAGAACACTCCCGGCGTCCCCGAGCCCATGGAACGGTAAAGGAGGTAATCCTTGCCCTTTGCGGTGTAGATGTACGGGCTTCCCTGGTTTCCGTCATTCACGACACGGGTCATCCTCTCGTGTATGTCCTTGAAATCAATGGTCACGGTCGAGTCTTTCTTCGGCTCGTCTTTCTTGTCCCGGAAGAGGTTCTCTACCGTCTCGGACTTAAAGGGGGTGTCGTATGTCTGGAGGGGAAGCTTGTTCAGCGCGGATCTGGCCCCTCTCGGGAAGGAAGTCGCGGTGGGATTGGCCAGGAGGTACATGTATTTCCCGTCGGGGGTGAATACAGGATTCTGCTCCATCGAGGCAGAATGAGTGAAATTCCGAAGTGTGCCATCCTTGAGGTTATAGAGGAATATGTCCGTCTCGAACATGTGCATCGCGTCGAATGCCAGCCAGTTGCCGTCATATGAGAAGGCGAAGTCGTAAGTCTGGTAGGACCAGAATTCGGCCTCGGTCACCTTGACGGTGGTTCCGGCCTTGATATCGTGCATCATGACGTCACGGCTGCCGTCGATGAACGCGAGCTTCTCGCGCTTCTTGTCGACGGCCAGGCTCTTGGTGTTGTTCTCCGAGAGGAATACCGGCATCTCGCCGACGCTGCCGTCGGCTGCGATGCAGTAGAGGTTAGTCCAGCCCTTGTCCGTCCTCGTGTAATAGACGGTCTTGCTGTCGTTGCTCCATTTGATCTCGTCAACGCGTTCGTCTGCCGGAGTGTCAAGCTTCTGCAGGAATTTGCACTTGGTGTCTGAAATGTAGAGTCCGCCGCGGATGACGAGGGCGAACTTTTTGCCGTCAGGCGAGACGTCTGCGGCGCTCGGAGTCTGTCCGGCGAAGGACCGCCGGACCTCCACGCTGCCGGACGCCACGCTGATCTGCGGGACCGAGACCTTGCCCGTGGCGGGCTCCAGGACATGGATCTCATAGTCCTTCAGGAATACGATGGCGGAGCCTCCGAAGGCTATCGAAGGGTACTGGACGGACTTGTCGAAGGTGGTGAGCTGCTGCGGTTTACCGCCCTTGACATACTTGACGATGTTCGACTCCTTGTTGAGTTCGTCGCTGACGTAGTAGATGTTGCCGTCCTTGTCGGCCATCGGCCACTGGTCCTTGCCGATGTAGTCGGTCAGTTCGGTGTAGGTCTTACTCCTGGGATTCCAGCACTTGATGTTGGGGTTGTGGTCGCCGACATAGCGTTTCCTGGTCGGGAAACTGATGCTCTCCATCGACTCGTTGAAGAGGAACTCCCCGGTCTTCGGATTCTCGGTCAGGTTGACGATGGTGTTGAAGAATCCGTCGAACATCAGCTGGGGCGTGCCGCCGCCGACGGCCACCTTGAAGGTGGTCCTGCGCGCACTCGCCCTGGTGGATTCGAAGTATATGGCGTCTGACTTGGCCGACCATCCTACCGGTGCGTCCGGCGCCTCGTGGAACGTCAGCTGGACGGCCTGGCCGCCCCCTACAGGCACGACGTAGACATCGTTGTTGCCCTGGATGTCGGAGCTGAAAGCCAGCCATTTACCGTCGGGGGAAACGAGTGGCGAATCCTGCACTCCCGGCATCGTGACGACGGCCGTCGCCTGCCCGCCTGCTGCGGGCACGGAATAGATGTCACCGTCGTAGCTGAAGTATATCTGCTTCCCGTCCGGGGAGAGCGACGGATGTGATGCGAACCTGATGTTGTCCGCAAAGGACATGGTGATGGCGGCTATCAACGCGATGACCGTAAGGATGAATCTTTTCATTGTATCCAGGATAAGCTATGGTGTAATGCCTTGCAGGGGTAACTATTGGAGAAGTGAGAGGGCTTCGTCGAGGGTGAGGGAGTCCTCGACGGCGATGCCGCCGTTGCGGGTGCGGCGGAGGCTGCTGAGGAAAGCGCCGCTGCCCAAGGCTTCGCCCAAGTCGCGCGCCAGTGCGCGTATGTACGTGCCCTTGGAGCAATCCACCCGCACCATCGCCCTCGGCAAATCATACGCTGAAATGTCTGCTACATGGATCCTATCAAGGGTGGCACAATTTTCGGGACCCATACCCGCACCGGATAGACTGCCGGCGGGGATGAAGTCCTCCAATTCGAGGCCGTAGATGGTGATGCGGGAGGCTTGGAGGAGGTCGGAGTCGTCGACGGGGAGGCCCTGCTTGAAGAGACGGCGGGCGGTCTCGTAGGCGCGGACGCCGTCTACGGACTTGGCGGAGAAGAGCGGCGCGACCTGGTCCTGCTCCCCAACGAAGTCGGGCAGGACGGACCGCAGCGCCGCCTCGGATACCCCGTCAAGCGGGAACAGGCGGTCGATCTCCTTCTCCAGGTCGTAAGAAGGCGTCGTGGCCCCGAAGGTCACGCCGGCCAGATACTGCTTCGGCGAAGCCTGCAGTTCCTCGGCCAGTTTCGTGGCCTTGCCTATGCACACGAGCAGGACGCCGGTCGCCAGGGGATCCAGCGTACCGGCGTGTCCAACCTTGAGGTTCTTCTTGTGGAAATGCTTGATGGCCTGGTACTTGACCTTGCGGATGACATCCGCGGAGGTCCATCTGTATGGCTTGTCGACCGGGAGGATGATTCCCTCCGGGTAGTCGTCGATGTTGTCCGTCAGGGTCAGGCCCCGATATGCCACCAGCGCCGCCATAAAGCCGGAAGCAGCGGCTAAACGGGGATCTTGTCGATCCTTCTCTTGTGCCGTCCGCCCGCGAATTCGGTCAGCAGCCATGCGCGCACGATGCTGACCGCCATGCGGTAGCTGATGAAGCGCGCCGGCATCACCAGCACGTTGGCGTCGTTGTGCTCCTTGACGAGCTTGCCGACAGCGGTGTTCCACGCCAGGCCGGCGCGGATCCCGCGGTGGTGGTTGAGCGTCATCGCCATGCCGTTGCCGGTGCCGCAGAGCGCGATGCCGCGGTCCACCTCGCCGTTCTCGACGGCGGAGGCCAGCGGATGCGCCACGTCTGCGTAGTCCATGCTCTCGGTACTGTCCGTACCGAAATTCACCACTTCGTACCCCTTACCGAGCAGGTACGAGATCAGCCGGGCCTTGTATTCCACTCCGGCGTGATCCGAACAAATGCCTATCTTCATAGCCTGATACTTTTATTTTCCCAGTTTTTCTGCAGCCCTCTCCATCCTGGCCAGGAATTCCTCCTTGCCGATGAAGGAAAGGATGTCGGCGATGCCCAGGCCGCTGGAAGCGCCCGAAAGCGCCAGGCGCAGGCAGTTCATCACCTTGCCCATGGGCCACTCGTTGCCGCGGATGAATCCCTCGAGCTCCTCACCGACGGCCTCGGCCGTCCAGGGGCCCTCGAAGGCCGCCATATGCTCCGCGGCCTTGAAGGCCAGCGTGTAGTTCTCCTCCTTCCAGAACTTCGCAGCATCCTTTTCGACATACTCCTGCGGAGCGACGAAAAGGTACGGCGCGATGGTCCAGAAATCGGCCACGAAAGTGGCGCGTTCCTTGATCAGCGCCACCACGCCCTTGACGTAGTTCTTCGATACCGAATGCGCGGCGAAATCATGGCTCACGGGGCACTTGTAGCAGCCTGTGACCTTGATTCCGTTCGCCTCGAGTATAGGAACGAACAGGTCGGTGAGTTCCTCGTCGGACTTCATGCGCAGGTACTCCTTGTTGAACCATTTCGCCTTGTCCGGGTTGAACTTCGCACCGGCTTTCTGCACCTTCTCCATCGAGAAGTTCTGCACCAGTTCGTCCAGGGTGAAAAGCTCGCGGTCGTCGCCGGGGTTCCAGCCGAGCATCGCCAGCATGTTGACGAACGCCTCGGGGAAATATCCGTCCTCGCGGTATCCGTGCGAGGCCTCGCCTTCGGCATTGACCCAGCGCAGCGGGAATACCGGGAATCCCAGTTTGTCGCCGTCGCGCTTGCTCAGCTTGCCGTTACCGACGGGCTTGAGCAGCAGCGACAGGTGCGCGAAGCGCGGCCTCGTCTCCTCCCAGCCGAATGCCTTGTAGAGCATGTAATGCAGGGGCAGGGAAGGGAGCCATTCCTCTCCGCGGATGACCTCGGTGATCTCCATCAGGTGGTCATCGACTATATTGGCAAGATGATATGTCGGGAGTTCGTCCGCGCGCTTCCAGAGGACTTTGTCGTCAAGCGTCGCGGTGTTCACCTCGATGTGGCCGCGTATCATGTCGTCCATCTCCACCACGGTGTCTTCCGGCATCTTGAAACGTATGGTCCAGTTGGTCGTCTCTTCCAGTCTGCGCTGAGTCTCTTTTGGGCTGAGCGTCAGGGAGTTGCATAGTGAGAGGCGAGACTTCTGGTTGTAGGTGAATGTCTCGCCGCGCCCCTCGGCTGTGGCACGGGCCGCCTCGAGCTCCTCCGAGGAGTCGAAGGCGTAATATGCATAACCGTTGGCGATAAGCTGCTCCGCATACTTGCGGTAGATGCCGCGCCGCTGGCTCTGCCTGTACGGCGCGTGCGGATGACGCTCCGATGGCGTCTCTACGACGCGGCCGTCGGAGTCCACGCCCTCGTCGGGCACGATCCCGCACCAGTTCAGCGCCTCGATGATATACTGCTCCGCACCGGGAACGAAACGGTTGGAGTCGGTGTCCTCGATGCGGAGGATGAAATCACCTCCGCGCTGCTTGGCAAACAGATAGTTGTAGAGCGCGGTCCGGACTCCTCCCATGTGCAGGGGGCCGGTCGGGGACGGCGCGAATCTCACTCTCGTTCTTCTTTCCATACTATTTCTCGTTACTGGTGCTGCGGCGGATGGCGGGGATGTTCTCCAGCGAGCTGAAATCCTCTCCGTTCTCCATCAGCAGGACGGGCTTGTTCTGCTCGTCGAACACCGGGTGACTGCTCTGGGTGTTGAATCCGATGGTCTGGATGACACTGCCTTCGGTGGCAGGCAGGCTGCGGCCTTCCTCGCTGTCCATGACCCTCTTCTTGTCGAAGACATAGTCGTTGTCGAGGATGATGAGGTTGCCGAGGTCGACGTTGGTGATCTTGTTGAGCTTGTTGTACTCGAATCCCGTGGCGACGACAGTCACGCGTATGGTGTCGTCGGCGTCGGGATCGTCGTTCCAGATGATACCGCGCTTGAACATCGTGAACTTGCCGAGGGCGTCGCGGATCTTGTTGGTCAGGGTGTTGAGGTCGTCCATCTCGATACCGTTCTCATTGTTGGCGACGGTGATGTTCAGGAGGACCTTCTGGGCGGTGTTGACCTCGAAGTCATTGAGCAGGGGGGAATTGATGGCCGCTTCGATAGCATCGTCGATGCGGTTCTGGCCCTTGCCGACGCCGCAGCCCATGAGGGCGAGGCCGCTGTCTTTCATGACGGTCTTGACGTCCTCAAAGTCGACGTTCACGTAGCCCTTCTTCTTGATGATCTCGACCACGCTCATGACGGCGGTGGCGAGCACCTCGTCCGCCTTCGGGAAGGCTTCCTGGATGAGGAGCTTGCCGAACTGCTCGTGGAGCTTCTCGTTGTTGATGATCAGGAGGCTGTCAACGTTCTTCTTGAGTTCGTTGATGCCGTCGATGGCCCTTCCGAGGGCCTCGGGGCCTTCGTTCTCGAAGGGCAGGGTTACGACCGCC
>JBGUGW010000107.1:0-1582 GCA_045111695.1 Candidatus Cryptobacteroides sp.
TGGGGTAGTGTCCGGAACGGATTTCTACGAGGAGATGGGATTTGCCCTGAGGGACAATGTGCAGGAGTACAACCTCGCGGTTCCGAAATCGCAGGTGGACGTGATCGTCGCCTGCGGGATCGGGAGGAGGGGACTCTCCAGCGGAGGATTCAGCATTCCGGAGGGAAATGAGTGCCCTGCCATATACTTGTTTTCGGATTCCTTCTTGGCCGATGCGGGTGAGATGCGCCGGACCGTCACCCTTCACAGGAACTATTGCGTGCTTTCAGTCAGCATGAAGACGTCATACAACGCCCGTGCGAGACCGTATCTCATCCACCTGGAGGGCAATGTGTCCGGCTGCTCGATGGACGGGACGCCGGCGGAAGGGGTTTTCAGTTGCTTTTCTTCCCCATCTTCCGGCGGCCTGTGCCATCTGAACATCCCCAGGCAGCGGGACGGGTCGCTCATGCTGGAGGTCCATTTCCAGGATACGGGAGAGATCAGGAGCTTCCCGGTAGGGGAATATATACTCGAAAGCGGGTACGATTGGAACGCTCCGGATCTGGAGGATATACAGGTGGAGATGGATTTTTCGCTGTCAGGACTGACGTTCAGCATATCCGGCTGGAAGAAGACCCTGTCGTTTGAAATTACTTTTTAGGATTCTTGGTAATTCGGAAAGTTTTCGTAAATTTGCACTCCACTTCTGAGCGCGGGTGGCGGAATGGTAGACGCGCTAGTTTCAGGAGCTAGTGCTGTAAAAGGCGTGTGAGTTCGAGTCTCATCCCGCGCACGAAAGCGGCCTTAGAGTTTATCTAAGACCGCTTTTATTATATCCCCAAAGTCTCGCGGATATTGGCTGCGATAGCGGAAACGAGCCGTGCGCGGGCTTCGACGCTGGCCCATGCGGTATGAGGGGTGAAGCGGAACTTCTCCGGATGCCGCGTGTGCAGCAGCGGGCTGTCAGCCGGCAGCGGCTCGCGGACATAAACGTCCAGCGCCGCGCCGCCGATGCGGTCTTCGTCGACGGCCTGCGCGAGCGCGGCCTCGTCGACGATGCCCCCGCGGCCGGCGTTGACTATGAACGCCGTAGGCTTCATCATTGCCAGTTCCCTGGCTCCGACCAGGCCGGCAGTGCGCTCGTTGTAAGGAGCATGGATGCTTATGACATCAGCCGTCGCCATCAGTTCGTCAAGCGGCAGGCTCGGATAATCCTTGTTGTGCGAAGTCCCTGAAGTAGAGTAGTATACGACTTTCATTCCGAAGGCTTCGGCCACATGTGCGACCTTGGTGCCTATCGTCCCCATTCCGATGATGCCGATGGTCTTGCCGGTCAGTTCGTAGAATGGACGGCTCAGGTCGGTGAAGATCGGACCGGCGGAATATGCGCCGCTCTTTACGGCTCCGTCGAAATACGGGCCGTTGCCGGCGAGGGAAAGTATATGCATGAAGGTCTCCTGGACGACCGAATCGGTGGAGTACCCGGCGACATTCTTGACAGGGATGCCCCTGGCGGCCGCAGCCTTGAGGTCGATGTTGTTGACGCCAGTAGCTGCTTCGCAGATGAGTTTCAGTGAAGGAGCTGCATCCATCAGTGCGG
>JBGUGW010000108.1:0-4140 GCA_045111695.1 Candidatus Cryptobacteroides sp.
CTGCTCAGCGCTTATGAGAAAGCTGTGGAAAAGGTCCGTGACGAAGCGACCGCTGACGGTGCGATGCCGGAGAACATCCTTGACATGCTCGTGTTCGGTGCGCTCCCGGTCGTTGACGGCGAGGTGATCCCTGCCGCTCCCTCGAGCCAGGAGGCCCTCTCATTGTCCAAGGATATTCCGGTCATCATCGGTACTGTCTACAACGAGTTCACTCCCGACCAGGAAGATCCTATCTTCCGCCCTCTCGCGGTGAAGCAGGCGGCTGACCGCAGCGCTGCCGGTTGCGCGCCCGTGTACATGTACCTTTTCAAATGGTCTTCTCCCGTACTTGACGGAGTCTTTGGCAGCACCCACTGCCTGGAGATCCCGTTCGTCTTTGACAATGTCCTGCTGCACAGGACTTTCACAGGCGGGGGAGAGGATGCCGTCGAGCTTGGCCATCGCATGAGCCGTGTCTGGACCAGTTTCGCCAGGACCGGCATACCTTCGGCCGACGGCATCCCGGGATGGGAACCTTATCCCCGGAACATGGTTTTCGATATAGAATCCGAATTACAATAAACAATTAACCAATCATTTTCGATCTCATGAGAAATTCTGTACTCAGGAAACTGGCGGCTCTCATGCTGTCCGTTCTCATCGGACTTCCGCTCTCTGCACAGCAGAGGGTGACAGTCTCAGGTCAGGTCGTTGATGATCAGAATGAACCGTTGATCGCTGTCGGAGTAGTCCAGCAGGGAACGACCAACGGCGTCATCACCGATCTCGACGGCAAATACTCCATCACAGTCCCGGCCGGAGCGACCATCGTGTTCTCCTCCGTCGGTTATGTCACGCAGGAGATCGTGGCCAACACCACCTCCACTGTCAACATTGTCCTTGCCACCGACAACCTCATGATCGAGGAGACCGTCGTCGTGGGTTACGGCGTCCAGAAAAAATCTGACGTAACCGGCGCCATCTCCCAGGTCAAGGCTGAGGACATCGCCAACCGTACCATCACTTCGCCTGAGGCCGCCCTCCAGGGCAAGACCGCGGGCGTCCAGGCCTATGCCTCTTCGGCCCGTCCCGGTGCTACCCCGGCCATCCGTGTCCGCGGTATCTCCTCCAACAACGACGCCAACCCTCTTTACGTCGTCGACGGCCGTATCACCAATTCCATCGCCGGCATCGACCCCAACGACATCGAGTCGATGGAGGTCCTGAAGGACGGTGCTTCCGCAGCCATCTACGGCGCTGAGGCCGGTAACGGTGTGGTCATGATCACCACACGCCGTGGCCAGGGCGACGGCAAGATCAGCTATTCCTACCAGCTCTCCTCGCAGAGCCTGGGCAAGACCCCGAAGGTCATGAACTCCGAGGAGTTCATCCAGTTCTACATGGAGAAGGGCTCAATCAGCCTGAACGACGTTTACGGAAAATGGGACCAGAAGACCAATACCGACTGGCTCGGAGCTTCGTACGGTAATTCCTTCATGCATCACCACAACCTGACCTTCCAGGCCGGTAACGACCGCGGAAGCCTTTACCTGTCAGGTTCCTACCTGGACAATGACGGTATGTTCGTCGGCGACGCCGATGTGTACAACCGCGTTACAGGCATGATCAACGGTTCCTGGAAGTTCAAGCCCTGGCTCGAGGTCCAGAGCAACAACCAGGTCGAGGTCTACCGCCAGCGCAGCATCTCCGAGGGTTCCGACTACGGTTCCGCCGTCCTCGCCGCCCTGCAGCTCGATCCTATGACTCCGGCCGTCTATGAGATCGGCAAGGAGCCTGAATTCATCAAGGATTATCTCGATGAGGGCAAGGTCCTCCTGACCGACGAGCAGGGCCGTATCTACGGTATCTCCCAGTTCAACCTCTCCGAGAATGTCAACCCCCTCGTCCAGCGCGACCGTTCCTATTCCATCTCCAAGGGCTTCAATATCAACGGTTCCACTTCGTTCAACCTCCGTCCCATCCCTGAACTGACGATCACTTCCCGTCTGGGTTACCGTCTCTCTTCGGGTGACAACTACGGATACAGCCACGACTATTTCGTCAATGAGGGTTATGCCCATCAGTACTATATGTCCATCAGCGGCAGCGCCAATAACTCGATGTACTATCAGTGGGAGAACTTCCTCAACTGGATGCACCAGTTCGGCAAGCACAACGTCTCCGTGATGGCCGGTACCTCTTACAGCCAGAGCCGCAGCTACAGCGCCAGCGCCGGTATCAGCGGTTCCGATACGGGCGGCGTCATCGATTTCGGTATCAAGCGTGACGACCCTCTGTTCTACTATATCAGCCAGGCCACTCCGACCGCGACCAAGTCCGTCGGTGGCGGCGTCGAGAATTTCAGCCGCAAGAATTCCTATTTCGGACGCGTCGGCTGGAGCTATCTCAACAAGTACAATGTCCAGGCTACTTTCCGTGCGGATGCAGCCGACCTCTCCGTCCTGCCCAAGCCCATGCGCTGGGGATATTTCCCTTCGGTTTCCGCCGGTTGGACCCTCTCCGAGGAGTCTTTCTTCCTGCCCCTGAAGAGTGTAGTCAACTATGCCAAGCTGCGCGCCAGCTGGGGCCAGAACGGTTCCATCGCAGGTCTCGGCGGCTATTCCTATGCCAATGACATCACCTCCGCCGGCCAGTATCCTACCGGTCTCCAGAACTCCGACGGTTCCTACCAGTACATCATCGGTTATGCTCCGTCGATGTCCGGCAACCAGGAGCTTAAGTGGGAGACTTCCGAGCAGTTCAACGTCGGTCTCGACCTCCGTTTCCTCCGTGACCGCCTTACGATGAGCCTTGACTGGTTCGACAAGAGGACCAAGGACCTCATTGTTACCGGTATCACCACATCCACCATCGTCGGTGTCAGTGCATCTCCTATGAATGCCGGTAACGTCGACAACAAGGGCGTCGAGCTCGAGATCCGCTGGCGTGACCAGATCGGCGATTTCGGTTACAGCATCAGCGGCAACTTCTCGACCCTGAAGAACCGCGTCACCTACCTGCACCCGACCCTCAAGGATGGTCTCGCAGGAACTGGCGTCCGCAACTACGGTACCGTCACCCGTTTCGAGATCGGTTATCCGGCCTGGCACCTGTACGGCTATGAGTTCGCAGGCGTCGATTCCTCGACCGGTGAGGCTCTCTTCAACCATTACAACGAGGACGGCTCCGTCACCACTACCACCGACCCTGCCGACGGTGACAAGCGTCACCTTGGCTCCGGTATCCCGACCTACAACTACGGCTTGACTTTCAATGCCGACTGGAAGGGCCTCGACTTCATGGTGTTCATGTCCGGCGCCGGCGGAAACCAGATCCTGAACGCGCTCAACAACATCGACTACACCTCCAACCGTCTCGTCTACCTGACGGAAGACCGCTGGACTCCTACCCATACCAACGGCACCATGCCTGCTGCGGGCGCTGCCAACTATGCCAAGTTCCTGACCTCAAGCGGTGTCGTGATGGATGCCAGCTATCTCAAGATCAAGCAGATCCAGCTGGGTTACAACTTCCCGAAGAGTGTCATCAACAGGATCCTCATCGACCAGCTGCGCATCTACGCTTCCCTGGACGACTGGTTCACCTTCACCAAATATCCCGGATTCGACCCCGAGATCGTCGGTGTCGGCGCCTCGATGGGTGTGGACAAGGGTAACTATCCGACCTCCAAGAAGGTGGTCTTCGGTGTGAACGTCACTTTCTAATCTGACTGCCTTATGAAAACTAGATATATCATTCTTTCCATCCTGACGGCCGTCCTGGCCCTGACTTCCTGCAGCGACCTGCTCGACATCCCCCGCAAGGGCGCCATCGATTACGATACCTACTATAAGAACGATTCCGAGATCGAGTCCGCAGGCATCACCATGTACAGCGACGTGCGTGGCTGGTACTACAACGTGATGCTCGTCAAGAACATTATCTCCGACGACTACTACGCAGGCGGCGCTGCCCACGGCGACAACGTCGACATGGACGCCCTCGGCGAGTTCGGATTCAACTCCGAGACCAGCCAGATCGAGAGCTCCTTCAGCGGCTACTACGGCCTGATCTATCACGCAAACGTGATCATCGGCCATATCGATCCCGACCAGAGCAGGGCAGCCGCCCAGGCAGTTGCCGAGGCGCACCTGTTCCGTG
>JBGUGW010000109.1:0-10513 GCA_045111695.1 Candidatus Cryptobacteroides sp.
AGCTGGACCATGGGGCCGTCTATATCTACAAGGGCGACTACGAGAACTACCTGGTCAAGCGCCAGGAACGCATAGACAACTACAACGCCGAGACCGACAAGGTCAGGAACGTCCTGCGCAGGGAGCTGGAGTGGATACACGCCACGCCCTGCGCCCGTACCGGCAAGGCCAAGTACCGCATCAACGCCTTCCACGAGTTGAAGGACAGGGCTGAGCAGGTCTATTCCACGAAGCAGGTGAGCATAGGCCCGGAAGTCGGACAGGCGTCCCGGCTGGGCACCAAGATCATCAACTGCAAGGATGTCAGTTTCTTCTACGAAGGGGACTGTTACCTCTCGCATTTCACATACAATTTCCAGCGTTACGAGAAGGTGGGCATAGTGGGGCGCAACGGCGTGGGAAAGAGTACCTTCATCAACCTGCTGACAGGGGCGCTCTCCCCTTCCTCGGGTGAGATCGAGCGCGGAGAGTCGCTGGTGGTAGGTTATTACCGCCAGGAAGGCATGTCCTTCGACGAGTCGCAGACCGTGCTCGAAACTGTTAACGACACCCGCCTGCTGGGGCAGTTCCTGTTTACGCACGACATGCTCAACAACCGCATCTCGCGCTTGTCCGGAGGCGAAAAGAGGCGACTGTACCTGCTGACCGTCCTGATGAAGCAGCCCAACCTCCTGATCCTGGACGAGCCGACGAACGACCTGGACATCGTGACCCTGAACATTCTGGAGGAGTACCTGCAGGAGTTCAAGGGAACGCTTGTCATCGTCTCTCATGACCGGCATTTCCTCGACAGGCTGGTCGACCACCTGTTCGTCTTCTGCGGCGACGGCGTCGTCAAGGACTTCATCGGCGGGTACAGCGAGTACCGCAGCTACATGAAGGACTACGAGGCCGAGCAGAAGCGCGCGGCGGAGGCTTTGAAAAAGCCCGTCATGCCGCGCCAGGCTTCGGCGGAGCCGAAACCAGCCCGCCGCAAACTCTCCTGGAAGGAGCAGCGCGAGCTGGAGCAGCTGGAAAAGGACATGGAGGAACTCAATGCTGAAAAGGAGCGCATCGAGTCGTTGCTGGCCGGAGGTTCCGCATCTGTGAATGAAATCACTGCTGCCTCCGCCCGTTTCGGAGAGGTCAAGAACCTCCTGGACGAAAAAGAGCTCCGTTGGCTGGAGCTCTCTGAAATCGCAAACGGATAGGACTATTCGTGCGTGGCGAAGCGCTGCTCCGCCAGCTTCTCGTACTTCGTACCCGGCCGTCCGTAATTGGCATAGGGATGTATGGATATACCTCCTCTCGGCACGAAGAATCCCGTCACTTCGATGTATTTCGGATCCATCAACTTGATGAGGTCCTTCATGATCACATTGACGCAGTCCTCGTGGAAACCACCATGGTTGCGGAAGCTGAAAAGATACAGTTTCAAGCTCTTGCTTTCCACCATGCGGACATCGGGGATATAGGAGATGCGTATCTCTGCGAAGTCCGGCTGTCCGGTGATAGGGCACAAAGTCGTGAACTCTGGGCAGTTGAAGCGTACCCAGTAATCGTTGTCACGATGTTTGTTCTCAAAAGCCTCCAGCACTTCGGGAGCATAATCGTTCTTGTATTCGGACTTGCCGCCCAGGGCATGCAAGTTCTCTTTCTCTCTTTCGTTACTCATATTGGACGTCTGTTTCTTTTTTCTTGATGATACGGACTACAAGCGCGGTGAGCGGGAGGGCGACCAGCTCGTACAGAGTCTTGCAGATCACCTGCGTCAGGACGATGGTTAGGATGCCCATGATGGGCATGATGCCTGCGAACACCATGGGGAAGAATATCAGAGAATCAACGGCCTCGCCGCCGAGCGACGAGAGAATGGCACGCCAGCCGAATCCTTTTTCCCCCGCCCTTTCCTTCATCAGGCTCATGATCTTCGCATTGACGGTCGAGCCGGCGAAGAATGCGAGGAGCGAGGCCACGGCAGTGCGCGGAGCCAGGCCGAAAAGGGAGTTGAAGGAATCCGAAAGTGAACGGTTGTCCTCGTACAGAGGGGCCGGAAGCTTGGTGACCAGGCCGGCCATCAGGCTGACGAAAAGGCTCATGATGAAGCCCATGACGATGACCTTCATCGCGGCCTTATATCCGTAGACCTCTGTCAAACAGTCATTTACGATATAGGATATCGGAAATATCAGGATGGCTCCGGAGAGCTGGAGCGGAAGCGTCCCCACCTGCCATGTACGGGGTACGAAAAGGTTGGAGGACACGAGGCATACGCAGAATATCACTGCGAGCCACACATAAGTAGTGGAATGTTTCATTTTCTTGTTTTTATAGTGGTGCCAAGTACACTTGACCGGAGGCTCACCTCCAATCTCGCCGCAAAGATAGAAAAAAAATATGACAAAGTGTCAGTCTTTGCGTGTTGGCAAATTATTTGTGTCCGCAGGACAACGGAATTGAAAACAAAAAGCAATACATATTATGGCAAAGGAAGAGAAAAAACAGGCTGAAGAAGCACAGGATATCGAACAGGAAGTCCGCCAGGAAGAGCCGCAGCCCTCGAAGAAGGAACTGAGGAAGGAGCAGAAGAGGATCGAGGAGCTGGAAAAGAAGGTTGAAGAGCTGGAGAAACAGCTCGGTGAGAGCGGCAAGAAGTCTGAAGACATGGAGGTCCGCTACAAGGATGCGAAGGACGACTATCTCCGCCTGATGGCTGAGTTCGAGACTTTCCGCCGCCGCAGTGCGGAGGACAGGCTCAACCTCGTCAGCAGCGCTTCCGGGGACACCATCAAGGGCCTGCTCCCCGTCCTGGACGACATCGAGAGGGCTATCGCCATGCTGGCGGAGTCCAGCGACGAAGCCGCCAAGCAGGGCACAGACCTGATATACAACAAGTTGATGACCTATCTCAAATCCAAGGGACTCAGTGTCATCGAGGCCAAGGGCGAGAAGTTCGACGTGGATTTCCACGAAGCTGTCGCCCAGTTCCCGGTACAGGACGAGGCACAGAAGGGCATGGTCATCGACGTCACCCAGACGGGCTATCTCCTGAACGGAAAGGTTTTGCGCTACGCAAAAGTAGTGGTGGGAGCATAACGACATGGCAGAGAGAAGAGATTACTACGAAGTCCTTGGCGTCGATAAGAGCGCCTCGACTGATGACATAAAGGCCGCTTACAGGAAAGCGGCCCTCAAGTGGCATCCCGACCGCTGGGTCAACGGAAGCGACCAGGAGAAGAAGACCGCCGAGGAGAAATTCAAGGAGGCCTCCGAGGCGTATTCCGTGCTCAGCGACCCGGACAAGAAAGCCCGTTATGACCAGTTCGGATTTGCCGGCACCGACGGCGCCGGCGGAGCCCCTGACTGGAGCCAGGGCTTCGGCAACCTCAATGACATCCTCAACGACCTCTTCGGAGGACGTTTCGGAGGATTCGGAGGTTTCGGGAACGGTTTCGGAGGCTTCGGTTTCGGCGGCCAGAGCCAGCAGCAGCGGGTATTCCGCGGGCGCGACATCCGCACCAGCGTCACCCTCACCCTCGAGGAGATCAACGCCGGTGTCGAGAAGGAAGTCACCATCGAGCGCAACCGTCCCTGCCCCGACTGTCAGGGCAAGGGCACGCGCAACAGTTCCGACATCAAGACCTGCCCCACCTGCAAGGGCTCCGGCCAGGTACAGAACATCACCAACTCCCTGTTCGGGCGCACCGTCGCCTATTCCACTTGCCCGCAGTGCCAGGGCGAAGGCAAGGTCGTGACCAACCCCTGCCGCACCTGCAGCGGCACCGGCCTCGTGCGCAGGCGCGAGACCGTCAAGGTCAAGATCCCTGCCGGCGTCGAGGAAGGCATGCAGCTGACAGTGCGCAGTGAAGGCCATTCCGCCCCCCACAATGGCACCAACGGCGACCTGCTGGTGGTCATCAAGGAGACCAAGCATCCCCAGCTGCAGCGCGAGGGAAACAACCTCTATTATACCCAGGTCATCAGCGTCATGGACGCCATGCTCGGATGCGAGGTCACTGTTCCCTGCCTCGACGGCAGCTACAGGCTGAAGATCGATGCCGGCACGCAGTCGGGCACGACCGTCAAGCTCCGCGGCAAAGGCCTCCCGGCCGTCAGCGGATATGGCTCCGGACGCGGCGACCTGTTCGTGCAGGTCATGGTCTGGATCCCCCGCAAGCTCAGCCGCGACGAGCGCAAGGCCATGGAAGACATGAAATACAGCGACAGTTTCCGTCCTAACCTCAGCCGCGACGACAAGAATCTTTTTGAAAAACTTGGGAAAAAGTTTGACGAATAGAAAAATTTGTATACCTTTGCAGTCCACAAAAAGCAACCTCTTACTGTTTTAGGGTTAATTAGTGAAGTAACGTTGCGATTGAAATAGATTTTTGACTGTTATGGATTACATCAAGATTGTAGAGCAGGCATTCTCTCAGAACAAAGCCGCTTCCTATCCTGAGTTCAAGGCCGGTGACACCATCACCGTGACCTACAGGATTAAGGAAGGTGACAAGGAAAGACTTCAGAAGTTCAGAGGCGTGGTCATCCAGATCTGTGGCGCCACCCCGTTCACCAGGACTTTCACCATCCGCAAGGTTTCCGGCGGTATCGGAGTCGAGAGGATCTTCCCTTACGAGCTTCCTTCCATCGAGTCGATCGAGGTCAACAAGGTCGGTAAGGTCCGCAGGGCCCGCATCTTCTACCTCAGGAACCTCTCCGGCAAGAAGGCCAGGATCAAGGAGAAGAAGTTCGTCTCGAAGAAAGCCGAAGAGTAGCATAAAGGGCCCAAGGCCCTGATGACGGCTCCTTAGCTCAACTGAATAGAGCATCTGACTACGGATCAGAAGGTTACAGGTTTGAATCCTGTAGGAGTCACCAGCGCAGAGCAATCAGCGCAACAAACGCCCCGCAAGAATTTGCGGGGCGTTTCGTGTATGTAAGCCCGTCAAAAGCTTGCTTTTGTAAGGGCTTTCATATGCGAAACGCTGAGTGGGAGCGAAGCGACCACGTGCGTTTGCTGCACTGCATGCTCTGCCGTGACGACGCCCAGGAAAAGCCATCGCCCGCGATGGCTAATCCTGCTCGTGATGAATCCGCTTTTCAATAAACCTCAGTTCGGCTTCGAGCATGGCCAGTTTCGGCATATCGAAGCCGGCTTTCCTGGCTTCGGCGATGGGCCGTGAATACAGATACTCGATCTCCATCGGGCGCCCGTTGTCGAAATCAAGCTTCATCGACGGACTGTACGGTACCATATGATCTGTCGTTTCCATCATCTTGTCGGCAAACTCGCTTGTCAGCGTGCTGACCCCAAGAGCCTGGGCAGCGCCGACCACCTCCATCATCTGGTCGTAGATGAGTTGGCGTGTGGCCGGCGTATTCAGCAGTTTGTCGGTCGAGGTGTTCAACGCTACCGTCATACCGTTGAAAGGCATGTTCCATACCGCCTTTTTCCAGCGGGCCTCAAGGTACGGCACTTCGGCTGCTGTCAGTCCGGCATCACGAATGTCCGAGAGCAAAGCCTCGAAACGATCCTCAGGGCAAGAGAAATTGCCAAGATTTATAGAACCGAAATCCTGATGACTGATGTGCCCGGGGCCGACTTTTGCGGAACAGATAAAGGCCAGTCCCGCCACGATATGCAGGCCCGGAAAGACGCTCTGCAGGTCATCTTCCAATCCGATGCCGTTCTGTATTAGCACGACTGTGACTCCATCATGGATCAGGGGACGAAGGAGCTTCGGCAGCAAATCATGGTTATTGACTGACTTCAAGGCTACGAGGATGACATCCGACTGCGGCATCGCCTCAACATTGCGGTAAGCCTCGACATGCGGCAGCACGAAATCGCCGTCACAACTGTCCACCTGCAGCCCATGCTGCCTTACATACTCGTAATCACTGTGCAAGAGGAAGCGCACCGTGCGCCCGGCATGCGCCAACCGTCCGCCGTAGAAGCCTCCGATGGCGCCGGTTCCCACTACTGAATAGCTTAACATATTTGCTTAAGTTCGTTTTTACAGCATAAAAATAAGTTTTATTTCTGTAAAAAACGAAAGTCTAAACAGTCTCTTCGCTGAACATCCTGTCAAATATCTCCCTCAAACGGGCCTCATCCCTGATGATGGCCCTGAGGCGCTCCAGGGGCTCTTCATTGGGAGAGCCGGGGATGAGCAGATGGAGATAGCCTCCCTCCGCGTATTTCTCATGCAGATGCTCCAGCGTGCGCTCCCAGTGCCCCTCCCTGTCGAGCTCCGGATAATGTGAAAGGCCGAACTGGATGGTGCGGCGGATGATGGTCTCGGGGACTATCAGCCTGTCCGCCTCCGCGACCAGGCGGCCGTAGATACTCCTGGGAGGCGTGGTGGCTGACGCGCGGTGGTCTTCCGCGGCCTGCGCGATAGTCTCTATCTGCTCAGGAGAGAACCATTCGCGCAGGCGCGCATCGGCGCGTATTATGCGGCCGCTCTCCAGATGATGCGTCTTGCGGTCCACCGCAAGACCGAGGTCATGGCAGGCCGCGGCCGCATACAGCATGTCCCGGTCGATGTCATAGGCCTCCCCCATCGCCAGGGCGCGGTCTATGACTGTGCGGGCATGGTCATCCCTGTGCGCTTTGTCAAAAGCAGCATAGCGCGGGATGATATCTGACTCGATGTATTCGACAAGTGAAGGGTTCATGACTGCTCAGGATTTCTTCTCTCCCAGCACAGCCCAGCGGACAAAAGGAATCCGCCTGAGTATCTCGTAGAGGAGGGGTGACAAGGTAAATACCGCAATCGTCAGTATCACATACATGGACCAAGGCGGGAGCTGGGTGTACATTTTCATCATATAGCCAAGACTTGCAACCACCAGATAATGAACGATGTAGAGGCCGAAGCTGCTCTTTGTCATATATGCCGCAAACGGGCTTGTCCTGTCGAAGCAAGCCTTGAACCAGGCCATCATGGCCAGGCACATCAGCCAGCCGTAGAGGTTGTTGAGCGGGGAGCCTAAAAACTGCGGAGAAGTATTGTCCTGCCCGAATGTAGTGCCGATGAGGATGCCTCCGGCCACCACGGCGCAGCCCAGCAGCGGGATCCAGACCTTGCCCAGTCTCTCCTGTACCTCGTCATGGGAAAACAGGAAGTAACCAAGCAAGAACGGAATCAGGTAGAACAGCGGCTTATACAGATTGAGCAGGCCGTCGGCCGAGTCCGGACGGGGATTCTTGACCAGCGTCTGCGCACCAACCCAATAAAGGACGCCCAGCAGGATGATCCAGACGATGTTCGCCTTCCCGCACCGGTTCCAGAAACGGTCGTTCCTGTCCAGCTTCCGCACCAGCAGCAGGACCAGGCTAAGCAGCCAAAGCACCTGGATGAACCAAAGCGGACCAGTACCGCTGACGGCCATCAGCGCATACTTCGCCACACCGGGGATGCCGTCGAACACGCCTGTGTTCTGCGCCACGGCGGTATTGAAATAACCCACCATCCAATGGAATACGAAAAGGCCTATGGTACTGGGTACCAGAAGCTTCCGTGTGCGGGCCCTGAACCAGTCTTTGGCGGGATACTTATCAAGCGCATAACGCGCGCTGATGCCGGCGAGGATGAACAGGAGTGGCATGAAGAACGGATACAGTATGTACATCACCACATCCTGATACTGCGGTCCGTCGCCAAAGCCGCCGATGCCGCCGAAGACTCCTTTATTGTTGTAAAAATAGATGACGTGATAGAAAAGCACCAGGAGCACGGTCACCCAGCGCAGGTTGTCGATCCAATGCTTTCTCATTTCGTAAGGCCCTCCATGGCCTGATCGATAATTGCCTGGAAGATATCAGTCTTAAGCATTGCCAGACCTTTCTGGTCGCCAAGGAGCATCAGGGTGTCTCCCGGCTTGATGCCGTAGATGTTGCGGGCGTCCTTGGGGATAACTATCTGTCCTTTATCCCCTACCTTTACAACGCCGAACATGTATTTGCCGTCTTTTTCATGCATATTTGTGGTAAAAGTTAGAAATTTCCCACAAATATAACTTTTCGTTCGCTATTATGCAAATCCGAGGGGAAAATCTTTATCCCCGGCGCAGATCAGAGCAGGCTGACAGGCAATCCGTAACTGTTCTTGACTTCATTCATTACGAAACAACTCTGGACAGAGCCGAGACTCTCTATGGTACCAAGGGTATTGATGAGGAAGTCGTTGTAGTACTGCATGTCGGGAGCATATATCTTCAGCAGGAAATCGAAATCCCCCGATATGTTGTAGCACTCCGCCACTTCGGGGATATCCTTGACCCTCGAGATGAAGTCATGCGCGATCTCACGGCCCATGCGGCGCAGGCGCACGCTGCAATAGACTATGAATCCCCTGCCCAGGCGGGCAGGGCTCAGCACCGCCGTATAGCGCTGGATATATCCTTCGGATTCGAGGCGGCGCATACGCTCGAATACTGGAGTGGTGGAAAGATGGACCTTCAAAGCCAGGTCCTTCACGGTGATACGGCCGTTTTCCTGAAGGGCTTTCAGTATCTGGATGTCGGTCTTGTCGAGTTTCTCGGTCATGGTGGAAGAGTTTTTTTCTGCTTTCCGGGCGTTTTTCCGCACCTCACTTAGCATAATTTCCACAAAAATAATAAATCTTAGGAATATAATACTATTTACAAGGGTTTTCTTGTTCGTTTTTTCCACAGCATCTAACTTTGCAATCGGAAAACAATTAAAAACGAACATACAATGAGCACACGTAAACTTCACTTCGAAACCCTCCAGCTCCATGTCGGACAGGAAAAAGCCGATCCCGCATCCGATGCACGCGCAGTCCCCATCTACCAGACGAGTTCATACGTATTCCACAACTCCGAGCACGCGGCCGCGCGTTTCGGGCTGGCCGATCCGGGCAACATCTACAGCCGTCTGACCAACACCACCCAGGACATCTTCGAGCAGCGCATCGCTGCGCTCGAAGGGGGCGTCGGCGCACTGGCCGTGGCCTCCGGCGCCGCCGCGATCACCTATTCCATCCTCAACATCACACGCGCGGGGGACCATATCGTATCCTCCAAGAACATCTACGGAGGCACCTACGACCTGCTTCAGCACACATTGGTCCCCTACGGCGTCACGACCACTTTCGTGGATCCGGCCGACCTGTCAAACTTCGAGAAAGCGATTAAGCCGGAGACCAAGGCCATCTTCATCGAGAGTTTCGGCAACCCCAACTCGAACCTCATCGACATCGAAGCCGTGGCCGCCATCGCTCATACGCACAAGATTCCGCTTATCATTGACAACACCTTCGCCACTCCTTACCTCCTGAGGCCCATCGAGTACGGAGCAGACATCGTAGTGCATTCCGCCACAAAGTTCATCGGCGGACACGGTACGACCATCGGAGGCGTCATCGTCGACTCGGGCAAATTCGACTGGAAGGCCTCCGGCAAATTCCCCCAGTTCACGGAGCCGGACTACAGCTACCACGGAATAGTGTTCGCCGATGCGGTAGGTCCCGCAGCATATATCACGCGCGCACGCGCCATCCTGCTGCGGGACACCGGCTCGACACTCTCCCCCGTCAGCTGTTTCATCTTCCTGCAAGGACTTGAGACTCTGTCACTTCGCGTGGAGAGGCATGTAGAGAACGCCCTGAAGGTCGTCGATTATTTGTCGAAGCATCCCAAGGTGGCGAAGGTCAATCACCCGGCACTCCCCTCGCACCCCGACCATGCGCAGTACCTGCGCTATTTCCCCAACGGGGGCGGGTCCATCTTCACTTTCGAGATCAAGGGAGGAAAGGAGGAAGCTTTCCGCTTCATAGATTCGCTGGAGATATTCTCGCTTCTGGCCAATGTCGCCGACGTCAAGTCGCTGGTCATCCATCCGGCCACGACGACACACTCGCAGCTCACTGAAGCCGAACTGGCCGACCAGGGCATCTACCAGAGCACCATACGCCTCTCCATAGGTACGGAACACGTCGACGACCTCATCGCCGACCTCGACCAAGCCTTCGAGAAAATCTGATAAAACCTAAATCAAAGTGAGGGACTTGCCGGAGAGATACTTTTCCAGCAAGTCCTTCGTCCATATCTTGACGAAGCAGGTGGCGGTGCTGTCCGTGCAGGCGAACCATTCGCTTTCGGCCACGCCACGGTCCATTACTAGATGAACTCCTGCCGCCTGCGGAAGTATGGTGCTCAGGATAGTGGTAGCGCCGACCTCAACGCCAGTCAGTTCCCAAAGCTTGTCCGCCGGTGCAAAGGAGACTCTCGGGATTCCCAATGCACCACAGAACTCCCTGGTTATGAATGGCTTGTCATCTGTGGTCACATATAGGTAGAACTCCGTCTGCTGACGGTTGCAGAGGAAAAGCGTCTTGACTATGTGCACGCCTATCTTTGCATCGATATGCTGGCAGTCCTCCATTGTGATTCCCGGATCGGTATCCACCCTCCCGAAAGGAATCTCCAAATCCCTGAATGTCTCATATACCTTTCTTTGCAGCTCCGTCGCATACTCAAGCGGAGGAGTTGACATCATATCGCT
>JBGUGW010000110.1:0-2924 GCA_045111695.1 Candidatus Cryptobacteroides sp.
TTATCCCGGCAACTATTTCACGGAGTGGGGATATGGTGAGGAAAAGCAGTGCAGCGAAGACTGCCTGTACCTGAATGTCTGGACAAAGTATCCCGGCCAGGTGGACCGCAAGGCTCCCGTGGCCGTATGGATACACGGCGGCGGCTACCGCGAAGGCTGGGGTTCTGAACCGGAGTTCGATGCGCAGGAGTGGGCTGCCAGGGATGTCATCCTGGTGTCCATCAATTACCGTCTCGGTATATTCGGTTTCATGGCCCACCCCGAACTATCGGCTGAAAGCCCCCATGGAGTGTCGGGCAATTACGGCATCCTCGACCAGATCGAATCCCTCAAATGGGTCAAGAAGAACATCGCGCAGTTCGGAGGTGACCCGGACAATGTGATGATATTCGGCCAGAGCGCCGGCGGCGGAAGCGTCAGGACCCTCTGCGCATCGCCCCTGGCTAAGCCGTACTTCCATAAGGCGGTCATCATGAGCGCCAACGGCCTCAATGTCGTCAAGGACCAGCAATTCACGCTTGCCGCAGGCCCTGCAGTACCGCCGTCAATGATAAAGATGATGTTCGGCGGCCAGACCCTGCAGGAGGCGGAGACTGAGGCGAAAGCCGTTATGGACTGGGCCGGCCTTACAGACCTGAAAAAGATGCGTGCCGCAGCTACAGATGCCGTACATGCGGCCTCTGCCCTTTATACCTCTGCCATCGGGAACGGCGGTATTACCATCACTCCCATCATCGACGGCCATGTCTCCGTCGAAGTCTTTGACGATGCTGCAGCGGACGGTTCACTGGCCGATGTCCCGTATATGATCGGCTACACGCTCAATGATATGGCGGACATGTCAGCCGGCATCGCCGCATTCTGCAAATTCCGTCAGGAGAAAGGAGGGAAGGCCTGGGCCTATGAGTTCGCCCGCCCGCTTCCCGATGACGGCTCGCATCCGGAGGACAGGCTCCAGGGCGCGTTCCACTCGTCCGACCTGTGGTTCGTTTTCAAGTCGCTCCAGCATTGCTGGCGTCCCTGGACTCAGGGCGACTGGGATCTCTCCGAGAAGATGATCACCGCATGGACGAACTTCGCCAAGTACAGCGATCCCAACGGCCCGGACGGCGGCGTATGGACTCCCTGCACCAAGGAGAATGACGACTTCATGGTGTTCAAGCTCGATTCCGCTGACGCGGAGGCTTCCGCTATGGGACAACCTGTCAGGTGACCGGACTGTCTCCGGTCACCATCAATCTGATACCTGGCTGAGGTAGGAGAGGATGGTCTCCACCGCCTGGTCTTCGGTGAGGCCGTCTACATTGATGGAGAGGTCGTAGTTGCGGGCGTCGTAGCGGCTTTTGCCTGTGAAACGCTTGATGTAGTTCTCACGCGATTCGTCGACTTTCTCGACGATGTCTGTGGCTTCCTGCTCGGAGACACCCTGCTTTTCCATGATCCTCTTTATACGGTTCGGCTTCGAAGCCGTGATGAAGATGCTCTTCTCGTTGGGATGATCCTTGAGGATGTGGAAGCCGGAGCGGCCGGCGATGACGCATGCCCCCTCATCGGCGAGGGCGCGGAGGATCTCCGTTTCTGCCTTGTAGATATCGCCGGATGTGACTTCGGAATAGGATTCCTGGCTATACTCTGAACCGGACTTGAGAATGGCCGATGCCGCGGGCATGGGAGATACGAAGCGGACGAAGTCGGACAGCCAGCTCTTCTTCTCCGCCTTGATCTGTTCGATAGTTTCAGCGTTGAGATTGAAACGCTTCATCAGGATGCGTATGAGTTCCTTGTCGTAGAAATTGATGTCCATCCTCTCCGCGAGCTTGCGGCCGATGGTACGACCTCCGGTGCCGACTTCGCGGCTGATCGTGATGACGAATGACTCTTTGAATTTCATATTGTTACATTTTTCTGGTTGCATTGTTCAGGCCCCGAGATCCTCAAGAAGGTTATACAGGCCGTCCTCGGAGAGGACCCCGCGCTTGACCGTGGAAGGGATCTCCCCGGCCTCGTCGGCCTCGTAATCCAGGCGCCACTGGCCTGACTCCATGTACCCCTTCAGGAGGGCTATGTCGGCTTGATCAGCCCCTGCCCCGGCCGCACCGGCGCGGTCAAAGGCCGCTTCCATAGCCTGGACGCGCACGATGCGCTCCGCGCTCTCTTTCGCCGATGCAGGCATGCCGGCAATTATCTGGTCGGCGGCATTTTTCGTGTCCACCTTTTCGATAACACGCTCAAGTATGCCGTTCTCATCGAAGATGAAGGTGCGGCGGAGCGTTCCCATCGTTGACTTGCCGTACATCTTCTTCTCGCCCCAGGCTCCGAAATCCTGGAGCATCTGCATCGAGGTGTCGGCCAGCAGCCTGAAGGGCAGTTCGTATTTTGCCCGGAAGCCCCCGTGGGACTTGGCGCTGTCCTTGCTCACACCCACTACATTATACCCTGCGGCCGTGAGGGCGGCATAATTGTCCCTGAAACTGCAGGCCTCGGCCGTGCAGCCGGAAGTGTTGTCCTTGGGATAGAAATAGATGATGGTCCTGCGGCCTTTCCCGATGAAATCATCCGACTTCACCATGTTCCCGTCCTGGTCCATGACCTCGAAGGACGGCATCCTGTCACCGATTCTTAACATGAAACATTATGTATTGTGGATGTGCGGCCCCGTCAATTCCTAGCAATGAAGTCGAGGATGGTACGGTAGTAGCGCATCTGGTTGTCAATGCCTTTGTATCCATGTCCCTGGCCCTCCATTATGAGGAACTCCACGGGCTTTCCGGCCTCCTTGAGGGCGTCATAGAGCATCTGCGAACCTCCGATGTCCACGCGGTCGTCATGGTCACCGTGGATCAGCAGCAGCGGCCCGGATATCTTGTCCACATGGTTGATGGGAGAACGGTCCATGAGTTTGTCCCGCTCCGTGACCGGATCTC
>JBGUGW010000111.1:0-1537 GCA_045111695.1 Candidatus Cryptobacteroides sp.
CGCTAGGATGACAGTTCTCATAGAGTGTCGATGAAAAGTATGGTCAAATATAGGAATAATCACGGCAAAAATGCAAGGTACGGCAGATTACCTTCCTTTGTATTCTTCAGGATAATGCATAACTTGCAGTTGTTTTTGCTAAGGACTCTTTCTATGGAGAGGGAAAAACAGATATACAGGATAACCCTTATCGGCAGCGCCGGGAACGCGCTGCTGGTCGTGTTCAAGTTCGTCGCCGGCATCTTCGGCCATAGTGCGGCGATGATCGCGGACGCGTTCCACTCCCTGTCCGATTTCGTCACCGACATCATAGTGCTGGTATTCGTAGGCATCAGTGCCAAGCCCCAGGATACCTCTCACGACTACGGCCACGGCAAGTTCGAGACGCTGGCCTCGCTGTTCATCAGCCTTGCGCTGGCGGGCGCGGCCATCGGCATCATCGTGTCCGGGGCGCAGAAAATGGCGGCCTGGCTTAACGGAACGGAGCTTGAAGCGCCCGGCAGGCTGGCCCTGTGGGCCGCACTGCTATCCATTGCCGTCAAGGAATGGATGTTCCGCTTCACCGCAAGGAAGGGGCGCGAGCTGGAGTCTTCAGCCTTGACGGCAAATGCCTGGCATCACCGCAGCGACGCCTTGTCGTCCATAGGCGCTGCGGTCGGCATCGGCGGAGCCGTCCTCCTCGGTGGAAGGTGGACCGTCCTCGACCCCCTCGCCTCCATCGTGGTGGGAGCGATGCTGCTCAAGGCGGCCTGGGACATCATGCGCCCCAGCCTGGGCGAACTGACGGATGAGTCCCTCCCGGAAAAGACGGAAGAGGAAATCCTCGGCGTATTCCGCTCATTCCCAGACATTTCCGAGCCGCACAATCTCCGCACCAGACGCATCGGCAACAAGGTCGCCATCGAAGCCCACATCAGGATGGACGGCGACATGACCCTGCAGCAGGCCCACGACATCACTTCGAAGATCGAGGGCACGCTCAAGGAGCGTTTCGGCAGCGGGACAATAGTCACGCTGCATATGGAACCGCTCAAGCACGGAGGTGCCTGAGCGGTCATATCTTCTATTTGAGTAAATCCTAACGGAAAACGACTTCCAGGCCGTCGTAAGCGGCCTTGAGAGGATCGGGCAGGGTCCGCTCGAGCTCCGCCTGAGGCGGCTGCTGGGCCTTGGACATGTGGGTGATATACACCTTCTGTCCCTCGACTGTGGCGTATTTGCGGTTGTCAGTCAGCACCTTGACGGTATTGGCCACCATCTGGACGCTGGAGTGCGAGAACATACGCATATCGTCATCCTTGTAGTCAAGTCCCATCGTGGCTTCCATGATGATGCCGGTCAGGTACTTGCGCTCGCGCGAGAACTGCCCGACACCGGCGATCGCCAGGGCGTAAGCCATGAGGCCGGCGGTGTCGGTAGCATACAGCAGCCTGGTGGAATCCTTCTCAATGAGATAGATGAGGGCTTGCTCGTCAGAATAGTTGGAAGTGTGGTTGGCGGGAAGGGCCGTCACCGTGAGGCCATCCTGCTCGATAAC
>JBGUGW010000112.1:0-8066 GCA_045111695.1 Candidatus Cryptobacteroides sp.
TCACCGTCCGCGGTATAGGTACGACCGGAACCTCCAGCCCGCTTGTCGTTATCGACGGCGTGGCCAGCAGCATGAACAGCCTCAACGCCCTTAACCCTGCCGACATCGAGTCCATCGACATCCTCAAGGATGCAGCCTCCGCAGCCATCTACGGAGCGCGCGCCGCCAACGGCGTCGTCCTGGTGACCACCAGGCAGGGAAAGATCGGGGACAAGAAAGCGACTGTCACCTTTGACGCCTATACTGGTTTCCAGCAGCCGAACACCAACGGCGTGCACGCTGTTTCCGCATCGGAATACCTGGATCTGGTCAAGCGCGCCGGCTTGAATGAATTCGACAACATTGAGCAGCTGATGCCCGTGCAGATGGAGTGGATCCGTAAAGGCCTGTGGGACGGAACGGACTGGTTCACCGCGTCCATCAACAAGAACGCCCCTACCAACAATCTCGCAGTCGGTGTGACAGGAGGCGGCGACGCGGTTAGATACTCGTTCAGTTTCTCCAAGTCATATCAGGAAGGTACTTTGGGAGCACCCAAGCCTACCTATTATGACAGGACCACCGTCCGCGCCAACACCGACTTCACGGTCCTGAAGAAAAACAACCGCGACGTCATCAAGTTGGGCGAGAACGTCACCTTCTCCATCACGGATTCCCGCGACATGGGCACACAGGGTCGAGGCAGCGATGTCTCCAACCTGCTCACCAAGACCCCGCTCCTTCCCGCATACGATCTGGACGGGTCCCTTTATACCTATGAAAAGCAAGTAAGGGACGGATGGGATGCAAGGGACAATGAAACCAACCTGCTGGAGTCCCAGACCCTCAAGGAGAGCCAGGGAAAGAGCGTCCGCGTCCAGGGCAACGTCTATCTGGAGGTCAGCCCTATCCGGGAGCTCAGGCTCCGTACCGCCTTCGGATTCCGTGCCAGCACAAGCTTCTCCCGTTCCTATACGCCGGAGTATCAGCTTACAGCCTCTGATTTCAAAGACTATGACAGCGTGAGCCAGAGTTCCAGCGTCTCGACGAACTGGACATGGGAACTTACCGCCAACTACAAGAAGACCTTTGCAGGCGACCATACCTTCGAGGCCCTCGCCGGTACTTCCATCGAAGCCACGGGCTGGGGCATGAGCGTCAACGGCACCCGTTCCTCAACCAAGTTCGGCACCTGGAATTCCGCCAACCTCGGCTCGGTAGAAGGTGCGCTGACAAGCGACGAGCATGCGAGCATGGGTGGCGGGAACACGGTTCCCTACAACGATCTCCTTTCCTTCTTCGGCCGTTTGAACTACAGCTACAAGGACAAGTATCTGTTTACCGCCATTGTCCGTACAGACGGTTCCTGCAATTTCGCCAAGGGTAACAGATGGGGCGTCTTCCCGTCCGTTTCCGCAGGTTGGGTCATCTCTGAAGAGCCTTGGATGGCATCTACCAAGGACTGGCTCAGCTTCTTCAAGGTCCGCGGAAGCTGGGGACAGAACGGTAACTGCAGCATCAGCAATTTCCAGTACACCGGTACCATCTCGCTTGGCGGCCAGTATGACTTCTCCTATGACCAGACGAATCCTGTCACTGCAGCCTATCCTGACAAGATTCCTAACTCCAAACTTTCCTGGGAGACTTCCGAGCAGACCGCCATCGGTTTCGACTCGCGTTTCTTCCGCAGCCGCCTGGGCGTCGTGTTCGACTGGTATCGCAAGGACACCAAGGACTGGCTCGTAACTCCTCCGTCCATGGGTATCCTTGGAGCCAGCGCCGCTTCAATCAACGGCGGTGCAGTCCGCAACTCCGGTGTGGAGCTCAGCTTTACCTGGAATGACAATATCGGCGATCTCCGTTACAGTGTCGGACTCAACGGTTCTTACAACAAGAACAACGTCCTCTACATCAACAATGCCGACGGTATGATCCACGGTGAAAAGAAGATCATTTCCGAGAACGTTGCCAAGGAAGACGGTTTCCGTGCTGAACCCGGCAAGCCTATCGGCTACTTCCTGGGTATCGCCAGCGAAGGTATTTTCCAGAACCAGGCCCAGATCGACGAGTACAACGCCAAGGGCTATGCCTTCATGAACGGCTATGACAGCGCCCAGCCCGGTGACGTGATCTGGATCGACCAGAACGGAGACGGTGTTTACGACGAGAACGACTGTATCGAGATCGGTAATCCCCACCCGGATGTCACCATGGGATTCAACCTCAGCATGCAGTGGAAGGGCTTCGACTTCAGCGTCAACGGTTCCGGTGCTTTCGGACAGCAGGTAATGCAGAGCTACCGCCAGTTCGCCCTCCAGGATCTGCAGGGATTCACCAACAATCTCGTCTCCCGCTACTGGACCGGCGAAGGCAGCACCAACAAGTTCCCCCGCTACTCCTCCGGTTCGCACAACAACTTCAAGTGTAACAGCTACAACAGCGACATCTTCATCCAGGACGCAGATTACGTCAAGATCCGCAACATCACCTTTGGATATGATCTCAAGAGTGCGTTCAAGCGTCTTCCTTTCCAAATGCTCAGAATCTTCGTGACAGGACAGAACCTCCTCACCTTCACAGGATATGACGGCATGGATCCGGAAGTCGGTTCCGGCGCCGCCGGCTACAGCTGGTCCTCCGGTATCGATACCGGTTTCTACCCTTCCCCTAAGGTTTACATGGCTGGTGTCAGCATCAAATTCTAAACCCGAAAGCATATGAAAAAGATATTCCTTTATATTGTAGCGTGTCTGTTCGTCTTCATAGGCTGTGAGAAAATCGACAGCCTGCTCGACACGACTAACTATCAGAAAGCGGACACCTCATCTTTCCCCAAGACCGAGAAAGACGCTGAGCAGCTGGTCAACTCGGCCTACTATACAATGCATTCCCTGTACACCGGCAGTATCTTCAGGATCAACTTGTTCCGTCGCATGATTGCCAGTGACGACATCTACGGCGGAGGTTCCACGAGTTCCAAGGAAACCACGGCCGCAGACCGTCTCCTTGCACCTTCCATGGATGAGGACAATTCTCCCTGGAAGAGCTACTACAACGGACTGTTCCGCTGCAACTATGCCCTGGAGTCAATCGCCGCCATGGATGACGATCTCTTTACGGATGACAACAAGAACTGGTACCTGGGGCAGGCTCACTTCATGAGAGGATTCTTCCTCTGGGAGCTCGCCGAGCGCTATGAGACCTTCCCGCTGACGCTTTCGACCGAGGTGGAGAACATGCCCAAGGCATCTGTCGATGAGATTTACGCGGCTATCGCCGAGGATCTCCAGCAGGCCATCCAGCTCATCCCTGCGAAATACGGTTATTCCCAGGACAACAACCTCGCAGGCCGTGCCACGAAATATGCCGCTGAGGCTCTCATGGGCCGTGTGTGGCTGTTCTATACGGGCTTCTACAAGAAGGACAACATGGCCGGTATCACCAAATCCCAGGTGATCAGCTGGCTCGAAGAATGTGCTAACACCAGTGTCTCCAAGTTCGACCTGGAGGCCGACCAGCGCGAGATCTGGATGTACTCCAACGAATGGTCCAGCGGTTTCAAATACGGCACCGACTTCGATACCTACGCCAGCCGCGAGAACCTGCACTGGGTGGGTAACCACAGCAAGGAGACCGTCTGGGGCGTCCATTTCTCATACACCGGCTCCGGATACAACCGCCTCCCGGAATGGCTCGGATTCCGTAATTCCTCACAGACCCCGAACAAGGACAGTTATCCTTATTCCGCCGGCGGCAACGGCAACGCGTCCGTCAATCCCAAGTTTGTGAAGGAGTGGTATGAGGACCCGGACTACGGCCCGACCGACAAGCGTTTCTACGGTACCATCCTGACGACCAACGAAGCCTCCACAAGGAAAGCTTATCCCTGGTATGACGGCATGGTGGAACTCCCTAACTTCAAGGGCCACGACAGCAAGGAGATCGAGAGAACCCTCTTCTATACCAAGAAGTATCAGGCGATGGCCGCCTATTCCGACGGCGCAAAGACGAGTATGCTCAGGAACTTCTTCAATGCCGTCAACGGTTCCATCTCCAACAACGCCAAGAGCGGCAACAAGTGCGACGCCATCTACATCCGCTTCGCCGACGTGCTGCTTATGCTGGATGAGCTGAAAGAGACCGTTACCGGTATGAACCGCCTCCGCGCACGCGCAGGACTGGCTCCGTACGACTCCTACTCCATAGAGAGACTCCGGAAGGAGCGCCGCTACGAGTTTGCGACTGAAGGTATGCGTTTCAACGACCTTCGCCGCTGGTTCCCGGAAGATGCTGGCAAAATCATCCAGGAAAACCAGGATGGCGGCTACATAGAGTTCAAGGGTAAGCCGACAACCTATCAGGAGCTGCCTGGCCGTTCCTTCTCCCAGCGTTATGCGCTCACCCGCGGTTTCTGGATGATCCCGCAGGAGCAGATCGGCCTCCAGGAAGGCATGCTCACGCAGAACAAGGGATTCGAAGATGGAGACGATTACCTCTTCGTCGACGGAGACCTCCCCTACTAATAGAATAACAGACTGTTGTTAATATTTGGTTAATTAAGGGTTAATTTGGTAAGCGTCCGCAATTGAATTTGCGGACGCTTTTGTTATACCTTTATACGAAAAAAGCCTCACAGGGTCCTGTGAGGCTTGTGGAGCGGAAAACGGGGCTCAGACCCGCGACCTCAACCTTGGCAAGGTTGCGCTCTACCAACTGAGCTATTTCAAAGAAAGGAGTATTTCCACCATTTCCTTGGGAGTGACGACAAAAGGCTTTTTCGGGAAATGCTTAGTATTCCCCGTGACAAGATAGGCGTCATCCTTACTCATCTTCACCTCATAGAAAACAGTGTCCTTCGGATCAGGAAAAACTTCATCGTCAACCTTAGTACGGTCAAGAGCCAAACCATATTCTTCAAATACATGCAGGGCCGTATCGATAAGGTTCTGGTCAATATGGAATTTCCCGTTCCTGGACAGGACCTCACGATATTCAGCAAGAATCTCATCATTGAATACGGGTACTATCGTTCCCTCATAAACACTGGCGAGAACTACAATGGGAGACGAATCCAACTTTTTTGATATGAGAGCGGAGACCAACACGTTGGTGTCGATCACCGCATATACTTTACCGGCCATTCCTTACTTCACCGATCAATTCATTTACATCTTCAAGGGCATAGTCACCTGCACCCTGCTCCAACGCAAGTTCACGCATACGGAGGAATGCATCCCAACCCTTCTGACGGACCTCGTTCTCTGAATCAGCCTTGATTTCAAACGGAATCTTACGTTCCCTCACGACGGCTTTCATAAACAGATTGAGGGCGGCACTGTTACTTAGCCCGAACTGGTCGCAAAGAGTGTCGAAGTTTTTCTTCAACGTTTCATCTACTCTGATTGATATTGTTGTCATAATTCTGTTGTTTTTATATTGTATTGCAAATATAATGCAAAATTATATACAAACAATATACTTTTACACTATTCTCTTATCTAAGAGCAAACAAAAAAGCCTCCAAGACGAATCCTGAAGGCTTGTGGAGCGGAAAACGGGGCTCGGACCCGCGACCTCAACCTTGGCAAGGTTGCGCTCTACCAACTGAGCTATTTCCGCGTTGTTCCCGATTGGGATGACAAAGGTACGAAGTTTTTTGTATTCTCCAAACTTTTTGTCGATTTTTCCTACCGGTCTGAACAAATTGCGACTTTTTGTTCAGAATCTACATTTTTACACCTCGACGGCGGTGTTGAACTCCTTGAGGAAACGCATGTCGTTCTCGAAGTAGTGACGAAGGTCGTTGACGCGCCACTTGAGCATGGCGATGCGCTCCAGGCCCATACCGAAGGCGAAGCCGGTGTATTTCTTGGAGTCGATGCCGCTGGCCTCAAGGACGTTGGGGTCCACCATGCCGCAACCGAGGATCTCGAGCCAGCCGGTGCCCTTGCAGATGTTGCAACCCTTGCCGTGGCAGATGTTGCAACTGACGTCGACCTCAGCCGAAGGTTCCGTGAACGGGAAATACGAAGGGCGCATGCGGATCTCGGTCTCGGGACCGAACATCTCGCGGGCGAAGAGGAGGATGGCCTGCTTGAGGTCGGCGAAGGTCACGCCCTCGTCGATGTAGAGGCCCTCAACCTGATGGAATATGCAGTGCGCACGGGCGCTGATGGCTTCATTGCGGAACACGCGGCCCGGGCAGATGACGCGGATGGGGAGCTTCATGCTCTCCATGGCGCGTACCTGCACCGAAGAGGTGTGGGTGCGTAGAAGCAGCGGATTGGGATGCCCTGCGGAAATGAAGAAGGTGTCCTGCATGTCGCGGGCAGGGTGGTTCTGGGGGAAATTCAGTGCCTCGAACACATGGTAGTCGTCCTCGATCTCGGGGCCCTCGGCCACATCGTAGCCGAACTTGCGGAAGATGTCCACGATCTCCTGGCGGACGATCGAAACGGGATGGCGCGAGCCGAGCTCGAAAGGATCTCCAGGCATGGAGAGATCGGCCTTGGGGCCGTCAGAGACGGTGTCGTCGGCCACAGTATCGTTCAACTCTTCTATCTTGCCCTGCGCAGCATTCTTAAGGTCATTGAGTGCCTTGCCGAACTGCTTCTTGCCTTCCTTGTCCATGGCACGGAAGTCGTCGAACAGCTTCGTGATCTCGCCCTTCTTTCCGAGGAAGCGCACACGGGCCTCCTCCACTTCCTTCCTGGTCCTGCACTTGAGGTCTGCAACCTCGGCAAGGAGTTTCTCAATCTCTTCTTTCATATCTTATTTTCCTTATGTCTGTTTATCTCTGGGCCTTGGCGCGGCGCTTGTCACGCGCTTTCTTGTCGCGGGCCGCTCCGCTCTTGAGGTACTTGGCCCACTGGTCCTCGTCGAAGATCTTATGATACGCCTCGTAGATGTTCTCCTGCCACTTGTCCTGCACGTCGTAATACATGTTGACGTTGGAGACCTTGCGGTCGCTGAGGTCCTTTACCTCTGCCTGCATGGCCTTGTAATCGTGAACAATTATGGAATCGACGTAGAAAATCTGTGCGTCATCGAGGTCCAGGAGACGGGTGAGACGTTCGATCTCCCTCTCGACGGACTCGTAGAACTCCTTCTCAGCCTTGGCCTCGTCGGCGGACTGCGTCTGGGCCGACAGGCCTGCGGACAGACCGGCGAAAAGAACGGCGCAAAGCACAATTGAACGGACAAACCGACGCATAGTGACAAAAAATTTTTAGATTTGTACGAATGAATCAGAATACAAAAATAAACAATTAATAAAAAACTGCAAAATGCGAAGACTTCCTCTCTTCTTCCTGGCCTGTGCCCTGCTGCTTGTCCCGCAAGGGGCTGCGGACGCCTGTACCAACGTCATCATATCCCGCGGCGCCAGCGCCGACGGCTCCTGCATGGTCTCATACGCGGCCGACTCGCACCTGCTGTTCGGTGAACTGTATTTCCACAAGGCTGCCGACTGGAAAGCCGGATCCATGCTTCCCATCATCGAATGGGATACATACAAGCCCCTCGGAAGTATAGTCCAGGTCGCACATACCTACCAGACGGTGGGCAACATGAACGAGCACCAGCTCATCATCGGCGAGACCACCTGGGGAGGACGGGAGGAGCAGGTCAACCCTGACGGCATCATGGACTACGGCTCCCTCATCTACGTGACGCTGCAGCGTGCACGCACGGCCCGCGAAGCCATCGAGACCATAGTCGCGCTGGCCAATGAGTACGGTTACCCCTCCGAGGGCGAGACCTTCTCGATTGCCGACACCCAGGAAGCCTGGGTGATGGACCTCGTGGGCAAGGGAGAGGAAAAGGGCATCGTGTGGGTGGCGCGCAGGATACCCGACGGGTACATCTGCGCCCACGCCAACCAGGCCCGCATCACGACTTTCCCATGGAACGACCCTGAGAACTGCCTCTATGCCCCCGACGTGGCTTCCTACGCCCGTTCCAAGGGCTGGTACGAGGGCGATGACGCGGACTTCAGCTTCCGCGACGCCTACAATCCCCTGGATTTCGGCGGAGCGCGAGCCTGCGACGCCCGCGCCTGGAGCGCATTCAACATCCTCTGCGACGGC
>JBGUGW010000113.1:0-2114 GCA_045111695.1 Candidatus Cryptobacteroides sp.
ATTTTCGGCCTGGAGGCTGTCCGCAGTGGTGTACTTGCGTTCCTTCTGGTTCTCGTTGTCGAGAACGGTCTTGATCTTGGTCAGGCCGTCCACGAGCGAGGCTATCTTGTCTCCGAAGAGGTTGCGGATGTCGTCAATGGTATAGTCGGTGTCCTCGACGACGTCGTGGAGGATCGCGGCGCAGATGGACTTGCAGCCGAGGCCGATGTTCTCGACGACGATGCGGGCCACTGCGATGGGGTGGAGCATGTACGGCTCTCCCGAGCGCCTGCGCACATTTTTGTGCGCTTCGTTGGCGAACTCGAAAGCTTTCTGGACAAGCGCCATCTCGGCGTCCGTCCGACATCGTCCGGCCGCTACCTCCTTGAGTCCTTCGTACTCCTTGTTGATGAGGTCGTAGTCTTTCTGCGTGAACTTGGAAAAACTCATATGCTTTCCTCCTCCTCTTCTTCTTTCAATTCTTCCCTGATGCGGTCCCACATGGGGGTGAAGTCCTTCAGGCGGCCCTCAGGTATATGATAACTGTCGACATTCTGGATGCCGTAGCAGAGCTGTGCTCCGTATATGATGATCTGCCAGCTGTAGTTGAGCCACATGAGGAACAGCGGGATGGCGGCGAGGACTCCGTAGACCGCGTTGAGCCGCGTAACGAAGATCTGTGTCTTCAGGTACACGAACTGGAAGAGCACGAAGACGAATCCCGATACCAGCGCTGCTATGAAGGCGTTCCTGTAATAAACTTTCGGTGCCGGAATGAACTTGTACATCGCCGAGAATGTGAACACGGCGACCGCATAGAACACCACCCATCCGAGCAGGGTCATGAAGCCGGAGACCTCGGCGATGTGGACACGGATACCGACAAGGCTTGTGATATTGGAATAGATCGCGATACCGGCACCGAACATCAGTAGGATGAACGGAGCCAGGAACATGGCCAGGAAATAGAACGAGAAACGCGTATATAGCTTGCGCGGGATCTTGCGTATGCCCCAGACGTTGTTGAAAACCCGTTCAACCTGGAAAAAGAGCCAGATGATGGTCCAGAGGAATGCGAACGCACCGATTACCCCGACTATTCCGGAACGGGCGATATGCACGATGTTCCCGGCCTTGTCCAGCACCGTATCGATGAACTCGGGGTTGCTGGGAAGTATCTCGTGTGCGAGGATGGACAGCTTGTCGTCGACGCCCAGGCCTCCGCCTACGGCGAAGATGAAGGCTGCGAAGGGGACGATGGCAAGTGCCGAGAAGTAGCTCAGGGCTACGCACTGGAATCCCATCCTCTGCTCGGCGAAGGTGTTGAAGGTGATGCGGATGAGCTTGATGAAACGGACGACCCTGCGGCGTACACCGGACAGGCCTTCCGTGTTCAGCTCCCAAAGCTGGTCGCCGAAAAGCTTGTGTGATGCATCCTTGATCCTCTTGATATCCATGGCCGTCAGAATAATGTAAGTTCGCCGTCGTCCGGAGTCTCCTCCTGCCTGGCAGGGGTCTCAGTGGACGGAATCATGGCGAAGAACTCCTCCTCGCCGATAACGGGAATGCCGAGCGCCTCGCATTTGCGGACCTTCTCCGGGCCCGGCTTCGAGCCGGCGAGCAGGAAGGAGGTCTTGCCGCTGACGGAGCCGCTGTTGCGGCCTCCGTGGCGCTCGATGAGGGCTTTCATGTCATCGCGCGACAGCGAGAAATTGCCTGAGACCACGATGGTCTTGCCGGCGAGGGCGTCCGAGCCCGCGACGGCCTGTTCTTCCTCCAGCGAGAGCTTCAGCCCCGCAGCTTTAAGGCGCTGTATTTCAACTATGTGCCGTTCATCGGCGAAGAAATCAGCCACGCTTTGGGCTATCACTTCGCCCACGTCCTGGACGGCGAGAAGGTCCTCCTTGGAGGCGGATGCGACGGCGTCGATGTCGCCGAAATGCCTCGCTATCTCCTTGGCTGTGGATTCTCCGACATAGCGGATGCCAAGGGCGAATAGCACGCGCTCGAAGGGTACGGACCGCGAGGCACGCAGGCTTTCGAGGAAGCGCTCCGCCGAGCGGTCCTTCCAGCCTTCGAGCATCAGCAGCCGGCCCTTGGTCAGGTCGTAAAGGTCGGCGGGCGTGCGTACCAGG
>JBGUGW010000114.1:0-5293 GCA_045111695.1 Candidatus Cryptobacteroides sp.
GACGGTATGCCCCATTTGAGGAGATTTGCGACGATCGCGCCGAGCACGACGCCGAGGACCGCGAACCAGTTGACGGTCTTGAGCGGAACGTTCTCATCATAATCCTTCCTGTTGGTGAAATAGTCGAGGATGAGGATGGCTCCGATAGGGGGGAGGGTGCAGTTAAGGACGTTGAGCCAGTCGCAGAAGTTCCAGTACAGCCAGACGGCCGCGACGGTGCCGATGAGGCCTCCGACGAGGACCATGGCCTTCTTGGAGAATCCTGTGATGTTCGACAGGCCGAGACCTACGGAGTAGAGGGCGTTGTCGTTGGTGGTCCAGATGTTCAGGCCGAGGATGAGTACGGCGAAATAGAAGAGGTTGAGGTTGAGCATCACCTCGAAAATGTCGTTTCCTCCCGCATAGATGCTGGATACGGCACCGAAGAGGAACATGAGGCTGTTGCCAAGGAAGAAGGCGATGACGGTGACGATGGCTCCGACCTTGCCGTTCTTTGCGAAACGCGCGAAGTTAGGCGTAGCCGTACCTCCCGACACGAAGCTACCTATGACCAGGCCTGCGCCAGCGATGACTCCGAGATCCTTGGTCCCCTTCGCGAACTGCTCCACGAGACCGGCGTCTCCGCGCTGGACGGCAAGGATCATTGCTACTGTACCGAGGATGGCGATCAGCGGGACGGCGATGTAACTGATGACGGTAAGGCTCTTGATTCCGAAATACGCGCTGGCGGTCATCAGGACGCCCGCAACCGCGACCAGGACATAGCCCAGGGCAGGCATATGGTCAGGCGTGACATCAAGCCCGAAGACCTCCTTCGCGACCGGAATTGCGAACATCGCGAGGCCGACTCCGAACCAGCCCATCTGGGTGAAGGAGATCATCGCGCTGGGCAGCCAGCTTCCCTTCTTGCCGAAACTGCGGTGGGAGAGCATGTCGAGCGTGAGGCCGCTGTTGGCTCCGATATAGCCGAGCGTTCCCGTGTATGCGCCGAGGATGAGGCCGCCAAGTAGCAGCGCCCAGATGAATCCTCCGAAGTCGAGGCCTGCGGCGAGCTGCTGTCCCACCCACATGCTGGCGGAGAAGAAGGTGAAGCCGAGCATGACCATGAACATGCTCAGGTTGGATTTCCTGCCGGTCTTTGATACCGGACCGACGGTGTAGTCGTAATCGATTTTGTTGTTGCTCATTATGATAAGGTATTACGATTGTACATATCTGCCGATGACCTGCTTGAACTCGCGCAGGCGCCGCTCGCAAATCTCGGGAATGGTGCGGGGACGGCGCAGGAAGTCCCTCTCCATTATGTATAGCGAGGTCATCTCTTCCTCATCCAGGTCCTGGTAGCCGTTGAGCGCTATCCAGTCCTCGAATCCGATCTCGATGCCGTGGCCTATCTTCTCTTCGAGAAAATCCCTGTATTCCGTCCTGCCGGAGGCACGGGCGAGGTCTTCCCAATATTCGACGACCTCCCAGTAATGGTCGGCGATCTCATAGCGGCGGGCGCCTCCGTCATATATGATGCACTTCTCGAAAAGGGCGTCGTCGTCCTTGAGGACATGGTAGCGGAAGTCAGGTGAGATGATACCGTCTTTCCAATAGAAATCAATGTCGGGGATGTTCACTCCCGTGCATCCCTTGTCTTCGTATACGCTGAAGATGCCTTCGTAGAAAACACAGGTGAAACCTTCGAACTGCGGCCAGATGCCGCGGATCTTCGGAGTGAGCTCCTCCATGAGGCGTATGGCCTTGGTGCCGCCGATGGTAAAGAAGATGATCTTGCGTATGCTGCCGCCGCGCCTGCGGAATCGGTCTACGACCTGCTCCAGGCTCATCCTGAGCGTATCGCCGCTGGCGATGATGTCGCCTATCATCAGGGTACAGTCCTTTTCGATATGGAGCTTCTCGTAACGGATGTCGAGGCAGGTGATCACGCCGTTCTCGATGATGCGCTCGCATGAGATGAAATCCATGTTCTTGACGGTGATGCCCTTACGGTGACAGCATTCCTCGAGAGGGTAGTTCAGGCCGCCGCGGAGTATGGTCAGGATGCTGACATCCCCGTCGAGTCCGATGTCGATGAAATGGTCGAGGGCCGCGAGCGTGGACGGGACCATGCAGAGATAGGAGTCGAAACCGACGACTTCCGGGGATGCCATGAGGCGGCGCGTCCCGGGACTGCTGGCAATGAAATATTCATTGGCCAGGCTGTCCGACTTGAGCCTGTATATGCTTGTGTCGTTCCGCAGGTCTGCGGGAAGCAGGCTTGCGTCCTTGAGGATACTATGCGGCATGGATATTCCCGATTAGTTTCAACCGGGTAACAAATTTAACTTAAAAATGACGCGAATGCAAATAAAGTTGTGTATATTTGAAGGAACGGCTAACCCAAAAACACTTTATATCATGAGAAACAGAAAACTTCTGATCCTGGCGCTCGCAGTTGCGGTCGCTGCCCCTTCCGTGCTCCTCGGCACGATGGCGGTAGCACAGCGCGACGCGATGCAGCGCCCGGAGGGCCCCTGCGACGTCTATGCCGCAGCCGGCAACCCTTGCGCCGCAGCGCACAGTACGACCCGCGCCCTGCTCGCCTCCTATGACGGGCCCCTCTATCAGGTGATGCGCCAGTCCGACGGCAAGACCCTGGACATCGGCGTCGTCAAGCCTACGGCCAAGGATGTCGGCGGATATGCTGACGCTGCCGCGCAGGACAAGTTCTGCGAGGACACTTACTGCTGGATCACAGTCATCTACGACCAGTCCGGCAACGAGAACCACTTGCAGCAGGCTCCGCGCGGAGGATTCAGCGGACCGGCCATGGGAGGATTCAACAACATCTCCCTTGCCGACTGGGCCCCCGTGTACCTGAACGGCCACAAGGTCTACGGCGTATTCATCGCTCCCGGTATGGGCTATCGCTGGAACGACGCCAAGGGCACTGCCGTGGATGACCAGGCCGAAGGCCAGTACTGGGTCATCAACGGCCACCATTACAACTCCGGCTGCTGCTTCGATTACGGTAACGCCGAGACGGACAGCCGCGACGACGGTGACGGTACCATGGAGACCACTTACTACGGCAACCAGCCCGTGTGGTACCATGGCGACGCTCCCGGTCCGTGGATCATGACCGACCAGGAGAACAACCTCGTAGGCTGCGTCAACGATGACCCGAACGACAAGTATTGCGAGGGCCTCGAGAGCATCTCCTGGCGCTTCGTGACCGCTTTCGCCGACGGCGAGCCCCATCATTGGCGTTCGATGGGCGGAGACGCCCAGAACGGCGGTCTGAAGGTCTACTATGACGGCGGCCGCGTCCGCAACCCGCGCAACAGCTACGATCCCATGCGCAAGCAGGGCGCCATCCTGCTCGGTAACGGAGGTGACAACTCCAACGGATCTTCCGGTACCTTCTACGAGGGTGCCATGACCGCAGCCGGCACTTTCCCGACCGAGGAGACCAACCTCGCCGTCCAGGCCAATGTCGTGGCAGCCCGGTATGACGTAGCTCCGCTTTCTGTTTCCGCTTCCGACAAGGCCTTTGCGCCCAACGGCCTCCAGACCTTTGTCAAGGGCGGCAGCGGCAGCACCACCGTCACCTTCGTCAACGTCACTGGTGAGGAAATCAAGGACCTCGAACTTAGTCTCGTACTGCCTAAGAAGTGGAAGGCTTCCATACTTGGCTCCAAGGACCGCGTTCGCAAGGTTGGCTATGCTGTGTCTCCCGGACAGGCCGTAGTGGTCACGTTCAATGTAAAGGCCGGCAAGAAGGCTTTCAACGGCGATCTTGCCGCTATTGCGAGATGGACTGACGGCAGCGGCTCCAGCCGTTCCGAGAAGGCCGTCCAGAAGGTCCGCTGCGTCGACCCTGTCAAGATCAACGAGTTCGGTATCGCTTCCGCCGCCAGTGCTACTGACAATTTCATCGAGCTCTACAATGCCGGTGAGCAGACCGTTGACATCTCCGGCTGGACCGTCACCCAGCACGCCATCAACGTCCCCGCTTTCTCTGAGATCCGCATCCCGAGGGGCACCAAGCTCGAGGGCAAGGGCTTCTATCTGCTCGGTCTGGCCAATTCCGGCCTTGCAGCCCCTGCTTCCAAGGGTGACAAGGTCATCTATGTACGCGACGTCACCGGCATCTCCGTCGGAGACGAGATCGAGGTCGGAGGCGAGAAAGTGAAGGTCACTGCCGTGAACAAACCTGCTCCCCAGGCTCCTTCCACTGACATGCGCGCCATGATGCGCCGCGCCGCTCCCGGCACGCCCACCACGCTCTGGCAGCCGCTGCCCGAGGGCCCGGTCATCACCATCCCCGCTGGTTCCAACAACATTCCCGTGACGAGCACGGAAGGCTTCACCGTCGGTGGCAAGATGGCCATCGGCTATGGCGCCACATATCCGGCCGTTTCCAACGGACTTGAGAAATATGAGGTCGTGACCATCACCGAGGTCGGCAAACCCGGTACCCAGGCATACCTGGCCATGGACGCCTATCCCGGACAGACCAACATCAAGCTTTCCTCCACCGCCAACATTTCCGTAGGCGACCGTATCCGTCTCGACATCGACAGCGAGGGACACGGCATCGAGTGGGTGACGGTCAAGGCCGTCGGCACGCAGTCCGCCCGCAACACCCTTAACGGACCGCTCCGTCCTGACGAGGATCCCGGTACCGGTGTCGACCTGGAGGAGCCTCTGAAGTACTTCCACTCGTCCAACATGCCTTACGGCGTGAATGGCAGCGGTATCACCTTCGAGCCTGCCACCCGCTTCGACCATTCCTCCAACGAGCCCGTACTTGCCCTTATCTATTCGATCGAGCTTGACAAGGCCCTCGCATCCGATCACCCGGTCGACGAGGTCGTGTTTGACGTCAAAGTCACGAATGCAGGATATCAGGGAGAGGTTCCCGCCGATCTCCTCTACGGAGGTCCCGCGCTTGCTTCCACTTCCGGAAACATCACCCTGCGTGACTCCAGGGGCAATATCGTGGACGCTCTCAACTATGGCGCCATCGTCGATCCATGGCTCGGTGAAGGTTATCAGGGACAGTCCGGTCTCGAGGAGCCAGGCAACTTCGTTCCCGTCCCCGCCGTGGCCATGAGAGGCATGCCGACTGCCGGTGCGGTCGCTCCCAACCTGAGCGCCGGCCGCTGGCCCGACGGAATGGATACTGACGACAATGAGAACGACTTCCGCGTACAGGGCAGCATCTCGCTCGCAGCTCCTCTCGCGGCCGGCTCGCGCAATCTGAAGGTCAACAATACGAACGGTCTGGTCATCAACCAGAGAC
>JBGUGW010000115.1:0-4442 GCA_045111695.1 Candidatus Cryptobacteroides sp.
GAGGCCGCGGAGGCGTGTGCCTGCAGGCCTTCGGCCTCCGCCATCGTAACGATGGTGGGGGCGAGGCTGCGCAGGCCGTCGCGGCTGATTTCCTGAAGCGTCATTTTCCTCATGTAGCTGTCGATGTTCACGCCGCTGTGCGAGCGGGCCCAGCCGCTCGTGGGGAGCGTGTGGTTGGTGCCGGAGGCATAGTCGCCCGCGCTCTCAGGCGTGTAAGCGCCCACGAAGACGCTTCCCGCGGCCGTGACGCGGTCTGCAATGGCCCAGGGGTCCCTGGTAGCCACTATGAGGTGTTCGGGCGCGTAAGCGTCCGCAAAGGCCACGACGTCGTCAGTACTGTCGAGCACGACGGCGTGGCTCTTGGAAAGGGCGCCCATGGCCAGGTCGGCACGGCCGAGGGCCTTGACCTGACGGTCGACCTCGGCGGCAACCTCCCCGGCTTTCGCCTCGGAGGTGCTGACGAGCATCACTTGGCTGTCGCGGCCGTGCTCGGCCTGCGAGAGCAGGTCGGCAGCCGCGAACGCCGGGTCGGAGGAGTCATCTACGATGACCATCACCTCCGACGGCCCGGCCGGCATGTCTATCGCCACCGCGCTGCCGCCCAGCAGCTGCTTGGCGGTGGTGACATACTGATTGCCGGGACCGAATATCTTGTCCACCTTGGGGACGCTCTCAGTGCCATAGGCCATGGCGGCTATCGCCTGGGCACCGCCAATGCGGAAGATGCGCTGCACGCCGCAATAGTCAGCCGCACAGAGCACCGCAGGCGCAACGCGGCCATCCCTGCCGGCGGGCGTGCACAGCACGACCTCACGGCATCCGGCTATCTGCGCCGGAATGGCCAGCATCAGCACGGTCGAGAACAGGGGAGCGGTGCCCCCGGGAATGTACAGTCCGACCGAGCGGATCGGAACCGGCCTCTGGATGCACCGGACACCCGGGGCGGTCTCCACTTCGACCTCCTTCGGCATCTGCGCCTCGTGGAAGGCCCGGATATTGGCTGCGGCCGCGGCTATGGCGTCCTTGACGTCCTGCGGCACTGCGGCCGAAGCTTCGGTGATCTCCTCCCGGGAGATCTCGAAGCGCTCCGGCACATAGCCGTCGATCTCAGCCGCGAGCGCCTTCAGGGCCTCGTCGCCGTCCTTACGGACGCGGGCGACGATGGCCTCCACGCGCTCGCGCACGACGGGATTGACATCCGCCGGCCGCCGGCACAGTTCCTGCCATTCCTCCCTCGGGGGATTGATCCTTATATCCATATCTACGGAATAATCTTGTCCACGTTCAACACCAGTATACCCTCGGCTCCGATAGCCTTGAGCTGCCTGATCTTGTCCCACAAGTCAGCCTCGTTGACGACCGAGTGCATGGAGCACCATCCGTCGGCGGCCAGGGGCATGACAGTAGGGCTTCGCATGGCCGGCAGTATCCTGACAGCCTCCTCGACCGAAGCCTGCGGAAGGTTCATCAGCAGATACTTCTTGCCCCTGCTGACCTTGACCGAATCCAGACGGAAACGGATCTCGTCCAGATACTTCCTGTCCTCCTCAGTGAGTCCGGGCCCGGCAATCAGAACGGCCTCGGACCAGAACACCTTCTCGACCTCCTTCAGGCCGTTGGACACCAGCGTGCCGCCCGAAGATACGATATCAAAGATAGCATCGGCGATGCCCGCCGCGGGAGCTATCTCCACCGATCCGGTGATGATCTCAATCTTAGCATCTATACCGTTCTCAGCCAGATACTTCTTCAAGATCTTTGGATACGAGGTAGCTATGCGCTTACCATTGAAATACTGCGGTCCGTCATACTCCTCGGCCTTCGGGATAGCCAGACTGATGCGGCATCCACCGAACCCAAGCCTCTCAACTATCTCGACGTCGACTCCCTTCTCCTCAACCTCGTTGAGGCCGACGATACCCAGGGATGCGGTACCCGAGGCGACGACCTGGGGGATGTCGTCGTCGCGCATATAAAGTACTTCCAGCGGGAAGTTCGCTGACTGCGAAAGGAATTTGCGCTTCGAATCATCCACGGAGATACCTATCTCCTGGAACAGCGCGGTGCACTCTTCGTTCAGCCTGCCTTTGGACTGAATGGCTACTCTAAGCATAACTCAACAATAATCAAAAAAAGCTTACCACCCTATGGCAAGCCGTTTCATTCTACACTACTATCTCACGCACGCCAGGGCCCGCCATTACCTCTCGGAATGGTGATGATGTCCCAGCTCTGTATGTGCGTTTCTACTCATAACTGTCGCTAAGTTAATTAAAAATTTTTAATATCCAAACATTTCCTCCTCAAAATCGCACCATCTCATCACATCCCTCAGCGAAAGGGTGAGGGATCAGCCGATGAGCCACTTGTGGCCGGGGATGAGGGAGATGAGCTTGGAGGTGAGTGCGCAGCAAATGTAGGTCAGCAGGGCGATGAGGGGGATGGCAAGCCAGACGGGGACGGCAGGGGATGCAGCGTTGCCGCCGATGACCAGATTGGCTATGGGCACAAGGAAGAAGATGTGCATCAGGTACATGCCGAAAGACAGCCGCGACAGGGACGAGACAAGGGCGGGGGCTTTCTCACGCTTGATGCAGGAGAAGACCAGGAAAATGCCGAAAGTGGCGAGCAGGACATTGGGGGTGCAAAACTCCCAGGACCATTCGACAACCGGTGTGGAGATGACTTGGCCGGGAATGGCCTTCATCCAGAAGGTCCAGCCGGTGACGACGGCGCCGATGATGAAGCTGAGCCAGCCCACGGTCAGCTTCTTGCTGCGGGACCAGTCCAGGTGATAACGGATATAGTGCGCCAGCACAAGGTATCCCAGATATCCGGAGAAATACCACAGCACATGGAACCTGTTCCAGAAGCATTCGCCCCAGACTTCCGGCGTGATCCATTGATGGATCCACGGGATGAATGTCGAGAGGACGAAAAGCCCGATGAACACCCTCTCCTCACGCGCCGAGGACTTCTCCAGCCATGGAGAAACGACAGGGATTATCAGGTACAGGCCAATCAGCGGGTACATGAACCAAAGGTGCCCTGCCATCGAAGGGAAATTGAACGGCAAGGTTTTCAGGTCGGCGACAACCTGATTCCAATCAAACCAGCCGAAAACAAACGGCAGGAAGATATACAGAAGCAGGAAAGCGATCGTCGGCGGAAGCACACGCTTGAAGCGCCTGCGATAGAAACTCCCCATCGTCTGACCGGGCTTCAATGGTACGAGCAGGAACGCCGACACTATCATGAAAAGCGGCACGCAAGTCCGCGCCACGGTCCCGTCATAGAACGATACCCAGAAGCGCGTGCTCTCATCCGGCAGCAGGGAAGTGTGCCCGACAAGCCCAGCGGCACTGCCGGAATAGAAATTCTCGCTCGCGTGCACGAGCATTACAAGGAAACACGCTACGACGCGGATATAATCGATGAAGACGATGCGCTGCTCTTTCATGGCGGTGGCTGGGATGGTTATGTACAAATATAACCATTTTCCCGGAAGAATGCCACGCTAGTAGCCGTAGCGCTTGCGGAGGCCGATGACGAGGGCGACGGAAAGGGCGAGGGCGAGGACCTCGGCCACATTGACGGCAAGCCAGATGCCGTCGATGCCTAGGACGAGCGGCAGCACGAACACGCAGCCGAGCTCGAATACCAGCGTGCGGGTGAAAGAAATGAGAGCGGAAATGGGGCCGTTGTTAAGGGCTGTAAACCAGGCGGATGCGAACATGTTGTAACCGCAGATGATGAATGAGATCATATAGATCCGCATCGCATAGGTCGTCAGGTCACAAAGGTCGGGGAAGTACCCGACGAAGACGGAGGATATCTGGTGGGCAAAAAGTTCGATCACCACGGTGATGAGGAGGCTGGCGACGGCGATCAGCGCGCAGCTCTTGCGGAGCAGGCTGCGCAGCTCCGCCCTGTCGCCGGCCCCGTACTTGAACGCGATGACCTGTGAGATGCCCATATTGTATCCGATGAACACCGACCCAAATATGAACCCCACATACATCAAAACGCCGTAGGCGGAGACGCCGTTCTCGCCTATGTATTTCATCAGCTGGAGATTGTAGCAGATGCCGACGATATTGAACGAGATATTGCCCACGAATTCCGACAGGCCGTTCGATAGCGACTGGCGGATGGCCGGCCAATCCTCCGGACTGTCCTTCACGAACCGCAGGGGAGTGGTATTGCGCCTGGAGGCGAAGAACAAGGTAGGGATGGCCCCGCCGACAAGGAACGAGGCGGCGGTGGCCACGGCCGCGCCGGTCAGGCCCCAGCCGAAACCTGCGACGAACAACGCGTCCAGCGCTATGTTCGTCAGGCCGCAGGCGATGCTGGTGACGGTGCCGAGCTCCGGCCGCCCCGCCGCCATGCAGAACGGCTGCAAAGCAAGCTGCAGCATGTACACCGGCAAGGCGGCCGTCAGT